>CBHYLO010000118.1:0-9729 GCA_966128675.1 uncultured bacterium
CGCGCGCGATCCCGAGGCGGCCCTCGACGCGTCGCTCGTCGCCGTCGCGCCCTTCGACGTCGCCGACGCCGACCTCACGCTCTGGCGCCACGGCATGGTGGACGTGCTCGCGCGCCGCCTGGACGGCGCGGGCGCGCTGCGCACGGTGCCGCCGACCACCGTCATCCGCGGCTTCGAGGGACGCGGCGACCCCGCCGGCGCGGCGGCCCTCGGCGCGCGCACGGGCGCGGGGCTCGTGGTCTACGGCGGCATCGTGCACGCGGGCGCGGACTCGGTGCGCCTCGAAGCGCGGCTCTTCGACGTGCGGCGCCGCGCCGTCGTGGGCGAGGTGCGCGTGCACGACGCGCTCGCGGCGATGGACCGCGCGATCGACGCGCTGGGCATCGGGCTGTTGCGCGAGCTGGCGCGCGACCGTCCCATGGGCGCCGTGCGCGCCGCGGGCATCAGCGCCGCGTCGCTGCCGGCGCTGCGCGCGTTCCTGGCGGCCGAGCAGCACTACCGCGGCGGTGAGTTCCAGCTGGCGAGCGCCGCGGCGCAGCAGGCCGTCGCGCTCGACAGCGGCTTCGCGCTCGCGTGGCACCGCCTGGGCAGCATCGTGTTCTACGAGGACGTCGAGACCGGCGCGCGCCACTTCCTGCGCGCGGGCGCGACGCTCGGCGCCACGCCCGGCGGCCTCTCGCCGCGCGACAGCGCGGTGATCGCGCTCGACTCGCTGCGCGGCGCGGCGCTGCTCGCGGGCGCGCAGCGCGCCGACCGCGTGCCGCCGCTCGAGCTGGCGGCGCCGTACATGGAGCGCCTGCGCCGCGCGCTGCTGCGCTTCCCCGAGGACCCCGAGCTGCGGCTCGCGCACGCGGAGGCGCTCGTGCGCCTGGGCGCCGCCGTGCGCAGCACGCGCGACGAGCAGCACGCCGCGTACGAGCGCGCGATCGCCCTCGACTCCGCCTTCTTCCCGGTGTACGTCGAGGCGGTGGGCATCGCGCTCGCCACGCACCACCCCGAGCGCGCGCGCCACCACCTCGCGGCCATGCGGCGGCTCGCGCGCCAGCCGCAGTACGGCGGCGCCGTCACCGCGCTGACGGACGTCGTGCGCGCCGAAGGCACCGCCGACACGCTCGCGCTCGCGCGCTTCCTCGCCGGCGCGTCGCTCGGCGACCTCGCCATCGCGTTCGTGCTCGTGGGCGACTGGCCCGACGCCGCGGCGGTGCCCGTGCGCATCCTGCGCCAGGGCGAGATCGTCGCGCGCCGCGAGCGCCCCGAGGTGTGGACGCGCGACGTCGAGCCGATGCTGCGCGCGCAGCTGGACCACCGCGGCCGCCTGGCCGAGCGCCGCGCGCTCGGCGGCGAGGGCGCGGCGCCGGCGGCGCTGGTGCGCGACGCGATTATCGGCGGCGTGCCACCCGAGGTGGGCGACCGCGCGGCGGCCGCGTGGCTCGCGGGCGACGCGCCCTGGACCGATCCGCAGCCGCTCGTGTGGCTGGCCGAGCGTGCGGACACCGCGGCGCTGCATCGCGTCGTCGCGCGTGCGGCGGGCGGCGCCCCCGCCGCCCGAATCGCGCGTGCATACCTCGCGCTCGCGCGCCGCGACACGACGGGCGCGCTGGCGCAGCTCCGCGCGCTGGACTGGCGCGCCTGCCCCACGCGCTGCGTCGCCAACGACGTGCTGCGCGCGCGCCTGCTGCTGGCCACCGGCGCGGTGGACGAGGCGCGCGCGCTCGTCGCGGGCGGCAGCCCCGCGGCGTGGCAGCAGCCGCCAGGCGCGTTCGACGTGCTGTGGACGCTGACGCGCGCGCGCGTGGCCGAGCGGGCGGGCGATCGCGCGCGCGCGGCGGCGGACTACCGGAGCGTGGTCGGACTGTGGGCGACCGCGGACGCGCCGCTGCAGCCGCTGGTCGCGGAGGCGCGGGCGGGGCTGCGTCGCGCGGCGGCGCAGCGCGACTAGCGCACGAGCGTACGCGCGGCACTGGACGCGTGCGGCGCGACACTCCACACTGCGACCATGACGCCCTTCGTCCGCCCCGCGACGCTCGCCGACGCGGCCGCGCTGAGTCGCGTCGCCGCCGACACCTTCCGCGAAACGTTCGCGCACGAGAACGCGCCCGAGGACATGGCGCGCTACGTGGCCGCCGCGTTCACGCCCCAGCGTCAGGCCGCCGAGATCGCCGATCCCGCCGGCATCGTGCTGGTCGCGGAGTCGCGCGACGGCGACGCGGCGGACGCGCGGCTGGTGGGCTACGCGCACCTCGTGTCGGGGCCCGCGCCCGCCGCCGTGCAGGGACCGGCGCCGCTGGAGCTCAGGCGCCTCTACGTGGCGCGCGCGCGGCACGGGCAGGGCGTCGCACAAGCGCTCATGGACGCGGCGCTCGACGCCGCCCGCGCGCGCGGCGCGCGGACGCTCTGGCTCGGCGTGTGGGAGCGGAACCCGCGCGCGGTCGCCTTCTACGCCAGGTACGGCTTCGTGCGCGTGGGCGAGCATACCTTCCTGCTCGGCGACGACGCGCAGACCGACTGGCTGCTCGCCCGCCCCCTCGACTGACCCACATCACGCCATGCGATACCTCTGCCTGATCTTACTCGACGAGGCGACGATGGACGCGCTGCCGCCCGACGAGATGCACGCGCTCAACGTCGGCCACCTGCGGCTCAACGACGAGCTGCGCGCGAGCGGCCGGCTCGTCGAGGCGGAGGCGCTGGAGCCGGCCGCGACCGCGGTGACCGTGCGGCCGCGCCGCGAGCGGACGGTGGTCACCGACGGGCCGTTCACCGAGACGAAGGAGCTCGTCGCGGGCTTCTACCTCCTCGAGGCCGCGGACCTCGACGAGGCGATCGCGATCGCGTCGCGCTTTCCCGGCGCGCAGCACGGCGCCGTCGAGATCCGCCGCGTGAGGCCGCTGCCCGTGTAGCGCGCGGCGCCGCGCGGCGGCCGGTCAGCGCACGACGTCGCGCTCGGTCTCGAACTCCCGCGTCGCCGTGCGGTGCCACTCCAGCTCCGATGCCGTGACGGGGCGCAGCATCAGGTCGAACGCCAGCCAGAGCAGCTTCGCGAACGGGAAGAACACGAACAGCTCGACGAACACCAGCAGCGGGAGCCCGTTCTCCAGCAGGTCCCACGGCGTCGCGCGCGTCACGAGCAGCGTCACCACGAGGACCGCGTACGAGAACAGGCCGATGAGCGTGAAGAGGATGAACGCGAAGCCCATCACGGTGTCGTGCTCGCCGCGCTGCAGCCGCAGCCCGCACGTGCCGCACTTCACGCGCAGCTTCATCCAGTGCTCCAGCACCGGCCCGTGGCCGCAGTTGGGGCAGCGCAGCAGGCACGCGCGCCCGAACAGGCGCAGGGTGCGGCCGAGCGTGGGGAGCTCCATCCCCGTCTCGGAGTCCATCTCGGGGCGGTGCGGGCCGTGCGTCATCGTCGACTCCAGGATGTCGGCCGGCGGCGGGTTCCGCACGGGACGGATCGCCGCCGGCACTCACCCGTGAAGTCTACCGCATCCGGAGCCGCGCGGCCTACGGATACGTGAAGAACGTCGTGGTCCGCACGGCCACGGGCTGGCCGTGCCGCATGCCGGGCTCGTAGCGACAGGTCAGCACGTCGCGCTCCGTGCCGGCGCCGGCAGGCGGCGGCAGCGGCATGCCGCGTCGCTTCTGGCCGACCGAGCCGGGGACCACGCGTCCGTCGGCGTCGACGACGAGGTTGACGAACCCGCCGCCATTCGCGCTGCGGGTCTGGACGCCGCTCCGGCTCCAGAGCAATCCCGCCTCGCAGCCGATGACGCGAGGGGCGACGTCGACCTCGCGCGCATCGAACGGCCGGTCCTCGGTGCCGTCGGGGATGGGGTGCGGCGTGCGGAGGCCGGCGCAGGCGCTCGCGACGGCGGACACGGCAAGCGTGCCGAGGAGCGCGAGGGGGACGCCGCGTCGACGATGTGGGCGCATGGTCGTCCCCTCAGGGCGCGCCGGCCGTGGTCACCAGGCGCACGGCGACGGGCCGTCCCGCGCGCACGCCCGGCTCGTAGCGGCAGCTGAGCATCGCCTGCTCGGGTGCGGCGCCCACGTGCCGCTGCACGTCCAGGCCGTCGTTCCCCGACGTGCGCGGCCGCACGGAGCCCGGGACGACGCTGCCGTCGGCGTCGACGACCAGCACGTACGCGGTCAGGTAGGCGCTGCCGCCCGGGGTGCCGGCAGGCAGTCGGAACGCGCCCGGCGTGCACCCGATCAGGCGTGGCGGAACGTCGACGTCCCGCACGTCGAACGGTGCCGACGTCGTGCCGTCGGGCGTCCGGCCGCGGCGCACGCAGGCGCCGAGCGCGGCGAGTGTCGTGAGGCTCGCGAGGAGGCCGAGCGTGACGCGGCGACTGCGGACGATGCGCGTGGCGTGCGTGGTGTGCATGGGCTGGGGCGCGGCGGGAGAGAGGCCGGGACCATCCGCCGGGCGTCGTCGCCCGGCGCCTGCGCTGCGACTGCCACGACCACCTGCGCACGCCCGCAGATGCGAGTCGCGTTCCGCGACCCCTCGTCCAGCGCCGCGCCCGGAAGCCTCGCGCTCCCGTCCTCGACGTGGGACGCCTCCGTGTCTCCCCAGGACGACACCGCGCGCTCAGCGCGCGCCGTCCGTCCGCACGAACGCCACGCCCCGCGCGCGCGGATGGCTGATCTCGAACCCGGCCACGCGTCGCTGCCGGCGCACGAACCGGATCGTGTACTGGCCGCTCACGAACGCGTCGCGGAACACGGGGCGCGCGACCAGGCCCGGCGTCGCGCCGGTCCACAGCACGAGCGTCGAGTCGCGCACCGCCACGCGGTACGTCGCGTCCAGCTCGCGGCTCGCGTACGCGCCCGCGTAGGCCGCGAGCGCGGCGCGGTCGAGCGCGGGCGCGGTCGGCGCCTGCCAGACGAAGGTGTCGACGCGCCGGCCGGGCGCGCGCCAGCGCACGCGGAAGCCGGGGTGCGCGCCCTCGCCGAACGCGAGCTCCAGCGGCACGCCGACGATGCGCGCGCGCCGCGCGTCCAGCGCCTCGATGCGCTCGCCGCCGTCGCGCCGGTTGTACAGGACGCCGTCGCGCGCCGTGAACTCGACGACCTGTCGCGTCCCCGGATCGAGGTACACGCCGGCCCACGCGAGCGTCCGCGTCTGGTCGGGCGACGCGGCCTCCGTCGGGACGGACGGTGGCGGCTCCGCCGGGCGCGGGCCGAGCGCGCGGTCGGCCACGGCGTGGCCCAGCGCGACCGGATCGAGCGCCGCGGCGTTGCAGAGCAGCGCCACCGCCAGCTCCGGCTCGATCCACCGCCCCAGATACGCGCGGAACCCCGGATCGCGCCCCTCGTGCTCCGCCAGCCGCAGCCCGCGGTCGCGCGCGAGCGCGAGACCGAGGCCGTAGGCGAGCGTGTCGCCGTTCGCGAGCACGCCGGGCGCGTGCAGCCGCCGCACGAGCGCCGCGTCGCCGACCGGCGGGCGGTCGAGGTACGCGGCCCAGCGCAGCAGGTCGCCGACCGTCGTCTCGAGGTTCGTCGAGCCGACGACGTCGAAGTTCGGGACGCTGGTGCGCCAGCCGGCGCCGCGGCGCGCGTAGCCCACGGCGCGGCCGGGGACGAGCGCGGCGACGTCGTCGCGCAGCCGCGTGTGCGTCATGCCGAGCGGCGCGAGGATGCGCGCGGTCACGAAGGCCGGGAACGACTGTCCGCTGACGCGCGCCACGACGTGCGCGGCGAGCAGGTAGCCCGTGTTCACGTACTGGTGCTCCGTGCCCGGCGCGAAGTCGAGCGTCCGCTGCCGCGCGACCATCGCCATCGCGTCCGCGTCGGTGATTCGGTCCTCCTCGAACCGGCCGCGCGCGAGGATCAGCAGCTCGAAGAAGTCGCGCAGCCCGCTCGTGTGCGTGAGCAGGTGGCGGATGGTGATGCGCGAGCCGTAGTCGGGGAGCTCGGGGAGGTGGCGCCGCACGTCGTCGTCGAGCGCCAGCTTCCCGTCGCGCTCCAGGAGCAGCACCGCGAGCGCGGTCACCGACTTCGCCAGCGAGGCGGCGTGGACCACGGTGGCCGGCGTCATCGGCGCCCCGGACTCGAGGTCGGCCATGCCGTAGGCGCGCTCCAGCACGACGCGGCCGCCCTGGCTCACGCCCACGATGCACCCCGGCCGGTCCGTCCCCCGCCAGGGCTCGAGGAGGCTGTCGACCCGCGCGGCGAGGTCGGGCCGGTCGACCTGCGCGGACGCCGCGCGCGCGGCCCACGGCGCGAGCGCGAGGGCGAGCGCGAGGGAGCGCGCGCCCGTGGCGAGGAGCGTGCGGAGTGCCATGTGTGCTCGGACAGCGGGGCCGGGGCCGGGGTTTGCGCCGGCTCCCTTACGACCATGACACCCGTGTCACATTATTGGCCCATGCAACTCCGCCGTGGCCTGCGCCGGATCCCGGCGCTCGCGGCGCTCGCGCTGGTGGCGGCCGCCGCGCCGCCGGAGCGCCGGGCCCCGCGCGAGACGATCGACATCGGCGTCGAGGACGCGGCGGCGCCCTGGTCCCAGGCGGACGGGACCGGCTACGCGAACGACGTCGTGCGCGCCGCGTTCGCCGCGGTCGGCGTCGACCTCCGGCTGCACGTGCTGCCCTACGCACGCTGCAAGCAGCACGTGATGCGCGGCGAGCTGATCGCCTGCGTGAGCATGTCGCCGGCTCCCGAGCTGCAGGGCGTCGTGCGCTTCTCCGCGAAGCCGCTCTTCGTCTTCGCGTGCGATTTCTTCGAGAACCCCGCGCGCCCCCTCCCCACGCGCATCGCCGACTTCCGGCCCGGCACGCGCGTCGGCACGGTCCTCGGCTACGAGTACCCGCCCGGGATGCTGGACGCGCTGCGGCGCCGCGGCGCGGTGCTCGAGGCCACGCCGATGGAGGAGCTGAACCTGCGCAAGCTCGCGGTCGGCCGGCTCGACGCGGCGATCGTGAACCGCGACGCCGTGAAGTCGCCGGACTGGGTGGCGGCGCAGGCCGGCGTGACGGGCAAGGTGCGCTCGGTCTTCCGCACCGGCGGGATGCCGGCGTACGTGGGCTTCAGCCTCGTGCATCGCGACGGCGCCGCGCTCGCCGCGCGCTTCGACGCCGGGCACGCGCGCATCATCGCCAGCGGGGAGCGCGACCGCATCCAGCGCTGGTGGATCGCGAACGGCACGTCGGCTTCGCACGCGGCACGCGGCGCCGCGCGATGAGGTCCATCTCCCGCCGACTGCTGGTCGGGCTGACGGCGGCCGTCGGGATGAGCGCGGCGCTCACCGTCGCGCTGCTCGCCGGCTACGAGACGCGGAGCGCGCGGGCCGACCTCGAGACGGAGCTGGAGTCGTCGGTGAGCGCGTTCGCGCGCATCATCGAGCCGGCGCTCTGGGACATGGACTTCGACCGCGCGGAGCGCCTCGCCGAGGCGTTCGGGCGCGACCCGCGCATCGCGAGCCTCACCGTGCGCGAGCGCAGCACGGGCACGACGCACACGTTCGCGCCGCTCCGGACCGCCGACACCGTGCTGCGCACCATGGAGGTGCGGCGCGGCGACCAGATCATCGGCGAGGTGCGCGTCGCGTTCGACCGCGGCTACTACCGCGGCCAGGTGCAGCGCCAGGTCGTCAACGCCGCCGTCGTCTCGCTGATCGCCCTCGTGGCGACGCTGATCGGGCTGCGCATGCTCTTCCGGCGGCTGTTCCAGCGGCCGCTCGACGACCTCTCCGGCGTCGTGCGCGGCTACGCCGAGGGCCGCCATCCGCCGTTCGCGAGCGCGGTGCCGTACCGCGAGTTCGCGGAGCTCGGCCGCGTGCTCGACTCGATGAGCGCGCAGATCCGCGAGCAGCTCGCCGCCCTCGGCGCCGCGAACCGCGAGCTGGCGGCGCGCAACCGCTTCCTCGCCATGACGACCGCGGACGTCGCGCCGAAGGAGCTGGTGGCCGAGGCGGGTCGCGAGCTGCGCGACCTGTTCGGCGCGACGCAGGTGCGCGCCGACGTCGAGCCCGCGGCCGACCGCGCGTGCGGCGACGGCGCGGCCGACCACGCCGCCGCGGTCGCGGTGCCCATCGTCCTCAACGACCAGCCGGTCGGCTGCATCGCCCTCGCCCGCGAGCCCGAGCGCCCCTTCGCGCCCGCGGAGCTGGCCCTCGTGACCGCCGTCGCGGCGCAGCTGGCGTCGGCGATCTCGCGCTACCGCGCGCGCGCGGCCGAGCGGCTGCTGCGCGCCGCCATCGAGCAGCTGCCCGAGAGCGTCATCATCTGCGACCGGCAGCTGCGCATCGTGTACGTGAACCCCGGCTTCACCGCCACCACGGGCTACACCGCGGAGGAGGCCATGGGCCGCAACCCGCGCGTGCTCAAGCGCGTGAGCGAGCAGGACGCCTCGGGCGCCGCGATGCTGGCCGCGATCGCCGCGGGCGAGCCGTGGGTGGGCCGCCTCACGAACGCGAAGAAGTCCGGCGAGGTCTACTTCGAGCAGGTGGTGATCACGCCCGTGCGCGACGAGCGCGGCGCGATCACCAACCACGTCGCCATCGGCCGCGACATCACGGCCGAGATGCAGCGCGACGAGCAGTACCGCCACGCGCAGCGCATGGAGGCCGTCGGCCAGCTCGCCGGCGGCGTCGCCCACGACTTCAACAACATGCTCGGCGCGGTCATGCTGCAGCTCGAGCTCCTCGGGCTGGAGGACGGCCTGCCGCCGGCGTTCCACGGCGCGCTGCAGGAGATGCGCGCGCCCCTGGAGCGCGCGGCGAACCTCACCCGCCAGCTGCTCGCGTTCAGCCGCCGCCAGGCGATGCGGCTGGAGGTGCACGACCTGAACGCCATCGTCGCCGAGATGCTGCGCATCCTCTCGCGCGTGCTCGGCGAGCGGATCGAGATCGACTTCGCGCCCGCGCCCGGGCCGGTGCCGCTGGAGGGCGACGCGGGCATGATCGAGCAGGTGATCGTCAACCTGTGCGTCAACGCGCGCGACGCGATGCCGTCGGGCGGGCGGCTCGGCATCGCGACGCGCCTGATCCCGGCCGGCGCGGACGCCGCGCATCCGGGCGCGTGGGCGTGCCTCGAGGTGCGCGACAGCGGCGTCGGCATGACGCCCGAGGTCCAGGCGCGCATCTTCGAGCCGTTCTTCACCACCAAGGACGTCGGCCAGGGCACGGGCCTCGGGCTCGCGACGACGCACGGCATCGTCGCGCAGCACGGCGGCTGGATCGACGTCGAGAGCGTCGTCGGCGAGGGCTCGACGTTCCGCGTGTACCTGCCGGCGCGTCCCGACGCGACGCCGACGGCGCCCGCTGGCCGCGCGCCCGACGTCGCCCGCGGCGACGCCACGGTGCTGCTGGTGGAGGACGACGCGCTCGTGCGGCAGATGGTGTCGTACGCGCTGCAGCGGCTGGGGCACCGCGTGCTGGAGGAGACGAACGGCCCCGACGCGCTGCGCCGCTGGGCCGCACACGGCGGCGCGATCGACCTCGTGATCACCGACATGGTGATGCCGGGCGGGATCAGCGGCGTGCAGCTCGTCGAGCGCATCCGCGAGACCGCGCCCGGCGTGCGCGCGATCGTGATGAGCGGCTACAGCCGGCACCTCGCGTCGGAC
The DNA here is from genome assembly GCA_966128675.1 of uncultured bacterium. Taxonomy (GTDB): domain Bacteria; phylum Gemmatimonadota; class Gemmatimonadetes; order Gemmatimonadales; family Gemmatimonadaceae; genus Roseisolibacter. The sequence continues at coordinate 9,571 of CBHYLO010000118.1, forward strand.
GTGCTGCCGCCGGGCATCCGCTTCCTGGCGAAGCCGTTCTCGCTCGCCGTCCTCAGCGAGGCGATCCGCCAGGCGCTCGGCCGCGGCGCGCCGCAGCGGTAGCGCCGCAGCGGTGGCGCCGCTCGCGCGCGCTCAGGCGCGCGGCAGCGTCAGCGTGAA
>CBHYLO010000119.1:0-9717 GCA_966128675.1 uncultured bacterium
GGGCCCGTTCCAGCCGTAGATCGCCTGCGAGTCGCCCTGGTTGCTGTGGCAGTCGGTGAAGTAGCTGTCGACGATCGCGGTGTGCGCGCTGTTGAGCGCCACGCAGCGGCGGACCTCCGCCGTCGCGGAGCCGTGGATCCAGGACCGCTCGACGATCAGGTTCGTCGGCACCTGCGAGAGCGACGTCTGGAGCGTCGTCGAGCCCTCGCCGAACGCGACCAGGTTGTAGACCATCGAGACGCCGGGCGCGGTCGCGATCTCGAGGCCCAGCAGCCGCCAGCGCGCGGCCCCGTCCTCGGTCGCCAGCGCCGGCGCCGCGTTCGGGGTCACGAGCTTCGGCAGCTGGTCGGCGTGCGACGGCGCGATGCGCGCGCCGCTCGCCGGCAGGGCCGCATCCGGCGCCGACGTGCGCACCGTGATCCAGCCGCCCGACACCCCGCGGTCGTCGCGCTTAGGCCGGAGCACGAAGTTGCCCACGTAGGTCGCGCCGGCGGCCAGCACGACCACGTCGCCCGGCATGGCGTCGTCCAGCGCGGCCTGCAGGTCCCCGCCGGCGGGCACCGTGATCGTCCGCGCCGGCGTCGGCACGCTCAGCTCGACGTAGGCGCGCGGCAGCTCCGCGCTCCCGGTGGAGTCGGGCGCTCCGCGTCCGCCGGCGACGCTGTCCGTCGGCCCCGGCGCGACCGGCGCCGCCGACGGCGGCAGCGCGGGCGCCATCATCGCGGCCGAGTCGGCGGTCCCGCCGTTCGGGAGCGGCGCGAGGATCCGCAGGCGCGTCTCCCGATAGCGGCCGCCGCCGATCGCGACGATCGTCGCCGTCCCGACCGCGCGGCCGCGGACCAGGCCGAGCGAGTCGACCGTCGCCACGTACTCGTCGCTGCTCGACCAGCGCACCGTGTCGATGCGCGCGCGGCCGCCGCCCGCGATCGCGCTGTCCAGCGTCAGCTGCAGCGAGTCGCCGATCAGCAGCGTGTCGCGCGGGTCCGTCGCGGCCGCATCCGCGGACTCCCCCGGCTGGCGCATCGCGATGCTCGCCGTCGCCTCGCGGGCGAGCGACGTGTCGGTCGACGGCGCCAGCGCGTCCGCGCAACCGACGAGCAGGGTCAGCGCAGCGAGCCGCAGGAGCGCGGAGGTCGCGAGAGGAGGCGGGGACTGCATGTACGGCGGGCACGACTGAAGGGAAGCGCCACGGGCGGCGCACACCAGGCCGCCGGAGCGGACCAGGTCGGTGGGCGTCGCATCGAGCGCCCAGAGTATCACCACTGCCCGACGCCGGCAATGCGACGATCGTCACAGCCGAGCCCGGAAAATCGCCGCATGCGCGCGGTGGTCGCATTGCGGCATCAAGCGTGGTCGCTAGCTGACCCTTCGCGTCCGAGTGCCGAGCTCATCCTTGTAACTGCCGTCGAGCGCGTCGCTTGCGCGGCCGGACCATTCCGAGAACGATGCCCCGCCGCAGCGCTGCTCGGTCGTCACTGCGGAGTACATGGGCCAGCAGCGGACACCCGTCGCCGGCGGCGAGCGTGCGGACTCGCGAGGACGGGGCTGCTGGCGCGGAGCATCAAGACTCGCGACGAATCGAGTCGCCACGCTTGCACGCGCCGCGAGTCCGTCCAGCACGCGGGCGCATGAAGAAATCGTATCGCGCTCCATGGTATTCCGCGTCATCCGGGAGTCCGAGACTCGGGTCAGAGCCGACGTGCTGGCTTTCCCTCCCGGACGACCCACATGCCCTACGCCCTTCGCCTGTCCCTCCTCGGGGCGGCCGCGTGCCTCGCCACGTCGGTCGCCCCCGCGCAGTCGCGGCCCGAGCCGGGTCCGCGGCTGCTCGCGCATCGCACGCCCGCGACCGGCCGCGACACCGCACCGCCGGCGCCGAGGGACAGCACCGCGCGGCGCGACACGACGTCGCGCGACACGACCGCGCAGCGCCCGCCGGCCGCGCCCGCGGCGCCCGCGGTGCCGACGCTGCTCCCGGGCGCCGGGACCATCCGGATCAACGGCCTGCTCCAGGCCTGGTACATGACGCACACGCCGTCGGTGCGCAGCTCGTTCCGCCTGCGCCGCGCGGAGCTCCGCCTCAACGGCGACCTCGGCAAGCGCGTCGGCTGGGCGCTCGGCATCGACGCGGCGAAGGCGCTCTCGGTGACGCCGACCTACGTGATGGTCGACGGCCAGCGCGTGCTCGCCGACGAGACCGTGAACCTCGCCAGCCAGATCCTGCAGGACGCGATGGTGACGGTGCACGCGCCGGGCGGCATCTCCATCGACGTCGGGCAGACGAAGGTGCCGCTGAGCTTCGCCGGCATGCAGGGCAGCGGGCGCCTCGAGACGGTGGAGCGCCCCATGTTCGCCGCGGACCGCGCGCGCGGCGGCGCCTTCGGCGACGTGCGCGACGTCGGCCTGCTCGTGCGCGGCTCGACGCTCGGCCACGTCGACTACTCGCTCGGCGCGTTCAACGGCAGCGGCGAGTCGCAGAACGGCGTCGACCGCAACGACCAGAAGTCGCTCGCCGGCCGCGTCGTGCTCCGCGCGCTCGTCCCCGGGCTGCAGGTCGGCGCGTCCGGCGTCTACGGCGGTCGGCCGAGCGCCGACTACGCGCGCCGCGACCGCCTCGGCGCGGAGGCGCAGTACGCCGCCGGCCCGCTCGTCGCGCGCACCGAGTTCATGTCCGGCACCGACGGCGCCACGCACCGCGCCGGCTACTACGGCCTCACGAGCCTCCGCGCGCGGCGCGGCATCGACCTGGTCGCGCGCTACGACGTGTGGGACCCGGACACGCGCAGCGAGTCCTCCGCCGCGACCGCGCGCGCGACCGACGTCCTCGGCGGAGTCAACGTGGCGCTCGGCGGCAGCAACTCGGCCGTGCAGGTCGACTACCAGGTGCGCTCGTTCCGCGGCCACCTCGCGCCCCGCGCGTCACAGCTCCTGCTGAACCTCCAGACCTCCTGGTGAGGCGTCGGCTCGCGCCGGGACACGACGGAACGCCCCGCATCGGCTCGCGATGCGGGGCGTTCGGCCATCCCGGAACGCAAAGAAGCCCGGCGCCGACCGAAGTCGTTGCCGGGCTTCCGATTGCCCCTCCTGGGCTCGAACCAGGACTCTTCTGATCCAGAGTCAGACGTGTTGCCAGTTACACCAAGGGGCAGCGATCTCCGCGCGCACCGGAACAGCTCGCGCGAGGCTTAGTATTGTACCCGGCCCCGAAAGCCGTCGCAACCCCTGACGCCCCGCCGCCGCCCTTGTCCGAGCCTCGCCGCACGCCCTCGCCGCGCCCCCACCGGGCTCGGGTCGCGCGCCCCCTGACCGCCGCGCTCGCGTGCCTCGCGGTCGCGTCGTGCGACGGCGCCGCGCGCGCCTTCGGCCCCTCCCCCGCGGCGGCGCACACGTTCGTCGAGGACTTCTTCGGCGGGCTCGGCGTGCGCTTCGTGGACGTGCAGCGGAACCCCAAGTTCACCACCGCCCGCGGCAAGCTCGCCCGGCACGCCCTCTCGCCGTCGCGTCTCTGGGGGGACACCGCGGTCTGGACCGGGCAGGCCGCCACGACCCGGACGCTCCAGCTCGAGGGAAGCTCCGACGGCCGGCGCTACATCTTCCGCGCGGCGGCCGACGTGCCCGCCCCAGACCGGCCCGGCGACGCCCGCCACGTCATGCGCCTCGTGCGGATGGGCGGCGACGGCGAGTGGCAGTGGAACACCGCCGTCGAGCACGCGGTCGGCCGCGCGCGCGCCGGCGACGTCGCGACCGCGATGACGCTCGGCATCGCCCAGCTGGCGCGGCCCCAGGCCGACCTCCGGCCCGCGCTCCGCACCGGCCTCCCCCGCACCGCCGCCGCCCTCGGCCGCCTGCTGACGCTCGAGGAGGCGCGGAGCACGCCGATGGCCGACGGGTCGCGCCTCGTCGACCTGCGCGCCCGCTTCGAGACCGGCCGGCTGAAGGCGACGATGCCGGCCTTCGCGGCCTACGTCGAGAAGTGGGTCCACCCGTCGAAGATGGCGTTCGCGCTCACCGACGCCCGCGGGAGCGCCCGCTGGCTCGACCTGCGGCTGCGCGACGACGTCCTGACCGTCCGCCTGCGCACCCGCGCCGACGGCGAGCTGCTGGCGCTCGACGGTCCCGCGCGCCCGATGCCCGACACCGTGCAGCTGCGGACCGACGCCCGCATCCACTACATGGTGTTCGACGTCGGCATGGACCAGCTGGTCGGCGAGATGACGGCCGTGCGCGCGTCCCACGAGCGCGGCTGGAACGTGCGCTGGCGGCGCGCCCCCGAGTGGCACATCCCCCTCGGCGTCCGCCACCTGATGAGCGGGACCCTCAACCGGCCGTTCGAGGCCGAGGGGATGCTGCTCCGCCTCGCGCTGCGCGATTCAGACGCGGGACAGACGCTGCTCGTCCGCCGCTTCGACGTCGCGGTCAAGGAGAGCGCGATCGTGCGCTGGTTCGGCTCGCTGGGCTCCCGCGCGATGGACGACTTCTCCGGCCGCGCCGAGGTGGAGGAGAACCGCTTCCTGGCCGAGCTGCTGTTCGCGCTGCGGGCCGACCTGGGCGCCACCCTGACGGGGGCCGCGGCCACGGCGACCACCGACCCCTGACGGGCCCGGGCGTGAAAATGCGATAGGCCGAAGACTCCTGGAGTCTTCGGCCTCTCGCGTCACGTGACGCTAGCCACGCGCGCTGTCATTGGAACTCTCCGTCCTACCGAGCAGCGGCGGGCAGCGTAATCCTGAATCGCAAGCCTCGTACCGTCGAACTTGCCGTACGATTTATGGAGCTGAGGGGGATCGAACCCCTGACCTCACCGATGCGAACGGTGCGCTCTCCCAGCTGAGCTACAGCCCCGTGATGGGATCGAAAACGGCCCCGCGACTGGTCGCCGGGGCCGAACCGACGCAGGGAAATGTAGCGGTGAAGCTTGCCGTGTCAAGCACGCGACGGTGTCGCCCGGACGCCTCGGCCATCGCGTCCGCAGCAGGGACGCCGCACCCCACGGGAACGTCACACGTGCCTCCGACTGGCCGGACGGTCAGGGCCGGGGCGCCGATGCACACCGCCCCGCCGCGCTCCGATGACGGGAGCGCGACGGGGCGGCGTGCGTGGCGGCCGGCCTCGCGGGTCGGGCGCGTCCTGCCGGACGGTCGGGCGAACCGGCGCCCTAGCGGGCGTCGATGTCCCGCGCGTCCGTGCTCGTGTTCTGACGCAGCCCGCTCCCGCCCGGCTGCCCGCGATCCGACGGACTGCTCGTCTCGCGGCTGACCATGCGCTGCATCTCGCGGTCGGGCGAGACGCCGCGCTGCTGCTCGCGCTGGATGCGGCTCGCGCGGCTGCGCGACTCGCCCCCCTCGCGACCGATGGCGGCCATGTGGGCGCGGTCGCGGCTCACCGCGATCCCGCCCTTCTGCCCGGCCACGCGCGCCTCGTCGGACGACCACTCGTGCGCGGTCCCCTTGGCGTGCGCGGCGCGGCCGCCCTTGCTGGCGATCTCGCGCTGGCGGTTCGCATCCATCGACGCGAAGCCGCGCTTGCTCTTCCCGCCGTTCCCGTTGGTGTTTCCGTTCGCGTTGCCGGCCATGGTGGTTCCCTCCACGCTCGTGCCCCGGACTGCGCTCCCATCGGCGACCAGCGTGCGTCGCCGCGGAGCAGGATCCCGCCGCCTCTCTCGTGCGTGCGTGCCGGCCCCTGCGAGCAAACTGCGGGCCGTCGGCGGCCTCGTGCGCCGATTGCACCCGAGGCCGCCTGCGAACGGACCGGCGCTCCCCCTCACGGAGTGCCGCACCGGGCCGCCACTGCAACGCGCCGCCGGGCCGCGGGGCGCGTTCCATCACGAGCTGCCGTCCACGAGCTGCCGTGCAGTCCTGCGTCCCTCAGCCAGCCGTCGTCTCCCCGCCCAGGAGCGCCAGCACCTCGCCGGTGACGTAGCTCGAATCCGCCGTCGACGCGAAGAACACGTAGGCCGGCGCCATCTCCTCCGGCTGCGCGGGTCGCTTCATGGGCGTGTCCTTCCCGAACTCCGCCACCTGCTCCGCGGGCTTCGACTGCGGGTTCAGCGGCGTCCATACCGGACCCGGCGCCACGCAGTTCACGCGAATCTTTCGCTCAACGAGCTGTTGCGCCAGAGATTTCGTGAAAGCGTGGATCGCGCCCTTCGTCGCCGAGTAGTCCAGCAGCGTCTTGGCACCCTCGAGCCCGGTTATCGAACCGGTGTTGATGATGCTCGAGCCCGGCTGCAGGTGCGGTAGCGCCGCGCGCGCGAACCAGAAGTACGCGAAGATGTTCGTGCGGAACGTCTTCTCGAGCTCCTCGTCCGTGATGTCCGCGATGCTGTCCTTGTCCAGCTGGTGCGCGGCGTTGTTGACGAGGATGTCGAGCTTCCCCAGCTCGCGCACCGTGCGCTCCACCGCCTCGCGGCAGAACGCCGCGTCGGTCACGTCGCCCGCGATCTGCACGCACCGGCGCCCCTCGGCCTCCACCGCCCGCTTCGTCTCGTCCGCGTCGCGCTGCTCGACCGGGAGGTACACGATCGCGACGTCGGCGCCCTCGCGCGCGTAGAGCACCGCGACCGCGCGCCCGATCCCCGAGTCGCCGCCAGTGATCAGCGCCGCCTTGTCCCGCAGCTTCCCCGCGGCGCGATACGACGGCGCCTCGTACTGCGGCCGGAGCTTCAGGTCCGCCTCGAGCCCCGGCTCCTCCTGGTGCTGCGCGGGCATCTGCGCGGGATACAGGTCCACGCGGTCGTCGGGGTTCACGCGCGGCCGCGGCGTGCGGTCGTCGGGGGCTGCGGCCATCGGCAATCCTCTCGGGGGCGACAGGGAGCGGGACCCAGCGTGGGATCCCAGGAATCGCCGGCCGTGGTCGCAGGGATCGCGCCCACGCCGTGCCGCGCGACCCGGCACCACGGCCCGGCTATATTCCGCGCCCATGTCGCTGACCCTCCGCTTCCTCGGCACCGCCGCCTCGCGTCCCACCGTCGAGCGCAACGTCTCGTCGATCGCCGTCATGCGCGAGGGCGAGACGCTGCTGGTGGACTGCGGCGAGGGCACGCAGCGCCAGATGATGCGCTACGGCATCTCGTTCGCGCTCGACGACATCTTCTTCACCCACATGCACACGGACCACGTGCTGGGGGTGATCGGGCTGACGCGCACGCTGCAGCTGCAGGGGCGCACCGACGCGCTCCGCCTGTGGGGCCCGCGCGGCTCGGCGCGCGCGCTGCGGCAGGCGACCGCGTTCGGCGGCGACCGCCTCACCTTCCCGATCGAGGTGCTCGAGGTCGAGCCGGGCACGCCGATCGCGCGCGACGAGTACGCGATCCTGCCGTACGAGGTCGAGCACCCGGGCAGCGTCGCGGTGGGCTACGCGATCGTGGAGCCGGAGCGCCGCGGGCGCTTCAACCCCGACCTCGCGCGCGAGCTGGGCGTGCCCGAGGGCCCGCTCTGGGGCCAGCTGCACCGCGGACGGACGATCACGCTCGACGACGGCCGCACGGTCGACCCGGCGACGCTCGTGGGCCCCACGCGCCCCGGCCGCACGGTCGTCATCACCGGCGACACGCGCCCCTGCGCCGCGACGGTGGACGTCGCGAAGGGCGCCGACCTGCTGGTGCACGAGGCGACCTTCGCCGACGACGAGGCGGACCGCGCGCGCGAGACCGGACACTCCACGGCGCGCGAGGCGGCGCAGGTCGCGCGCGTGGCCGAGGTGCGGCGCCTGGCGCTCACGCACATCTCGGCGCGCTACTCGCGCGACGCGCGCGAGCTGGAGGCGCAGGCGCGGCAGCTCTTCCCCGAGTGCGCCGTGGTGCGGGACGGGACGGAGCTGGACGTGCCCTATCGGGAGAGCTGAGGGGCGGAGGACGGAACGGCGGAGGACGGAACCGCGGAAGACGCTGACGCGTGAAACGAAGGGGCGGACCCTCCGAGCTTGAAGCATCAAGCCTGAGAGGTCCGCCTCACCGATTCACGCCGTTCCGACTTCCGCCGCATCGTCCTCCGCCGGTCCGTCCTCCGCCTCATCCGGGTTCGAAGCGAGGCACGTGACTGTCCACCCGCATCGACTTCCGGTACAGCCGCAGCAGCGCGCGGTCGTCGAGCGACTTGAGCACGGCCGCGGAGCTGAGGCGCGCGGTGGGATCGCTCGCCTCCGGCCCGGTCGCGAGGAACCAGTTGTAGCGGTCCTGGCGCGAGGTGGCGTCGGGATGGAGGAAGACCACCATCGCGTTGCTCGCGCCCGGGGCGCGCACCTCCACCGTCCACATCGTGCCGTCCGGCCCGCGGAAGGCGCGGCGCGCGGAGTCCTGGAGACCCAGCTTCCAGGGCTTCATGCGGCGCCTCCGGGCAGCGTGGCCGACGCGGCGACGGCCACGGGCGCCGTGACGATCGCGCCCTCGATCGGCTGGCGGCCGCCGAAGCCGGCGTCGCGGCGGTGCCACCAGTCGACCGTCGTCTCGCCGACCTTCCAGCACAGGTACGCCGGCGCGCCGTCGATCAGCGCCGGGAAGTCGATCAATCCCTCGTCCAGCGACTTGCACTCGACGCCGATGGCGGCGAGCTCGCCGAGCGAGGTCTGAATGTCGGCCGCCAGCTCCTGCGTCTCGCGCTGGAGGCGGCGCTGCGTCTCCACCGGCAGCGGCGTGCGGGCGCCCGAGCCGGCGACCTCGATCGCGCGCACGCGGGCGCGCCAGCGCGCGTAGTCGCGGACCAGGTCCTCCGCGATGCGCCGCACGTACGGCAGCGTGCGGTTGGCGCGGTCGACGGTGTAGAGCGTCTCGGGAACGGCGGGTTCGAGGCGTGACACGGAGCGTGGGCTCGGGTCGGGTCGCAGTGGGCGGATCACGCGGGCGTCAGGCGGTCGGGGCGGGCGTCGCGCTCGCGGGCTCGGGCGGATGGCCCTGCTCCGCGTGCCGCTCCTCGAGACGACGGCGACGGCGCTCGCGCGCCGCCTCGTAGCGCCGCACCTCGTCGGGCATTTCGGGGCGCAGCGGCGGCACCTCGATCGGACGGCCGTTCCGGTCCACGGCGACGAAGGTCAGGTAGCAGGAGTTGGTGTGGCGGCGGCGTCCCGTCGTGAGCTCCTCGGCCTCGACGCGCACGCCGACCTCCATCGACGTGCGGCCCACGAAGTTGACGCTCGCCTTCATCACGACCAGGTCGCCGACGTGGATCGGCTCCCGGAAGTCGACGCGGTCGATGCTCACGGTCACGCAATTGTTGCGCGCGTGGCGAAACGCCGCCACTGCCGCGGCGGTGTCCATCATCGAGAGGATGACGCCGCCGAACACGTGCCCGAGGTTGTTCGCGTGCTCGGGCATCATGAGCTGCGACGTCTCGTGCTGACTCTCGCGCGGCGTGCGCGGGGGGAAGAGCGACATGCGGGGGGTGCGGGATCGGTCGGCGAGGCGGATCGGGCGTCGGCGCGCGTCAGTGCGACGCGGCCGGGGTGTGGCGCTCGCGCGACGCGTGGCGCGCGCGCGACGGTGACGTCAGCGCGCGCGGCGCGGCGCCCGGGCGCCAGCTGACGCTCGTGGTCACGTCGCCGTAGAACGCGCTCTCGTCGAACGCGCGGCGCAGCGCGCGGCGCGCGGAGTCGGAGAGCACGGCGCGCGACAGCGGGAGCACCTGGAAGCCCAGCTGGGGCTGCGAGACGACCAGACCCTGCTCCCCCAGCCGGGTCAGCGCCTCGCGGACCACGCCGAGGCTGACGCCGTACCGCTCCGCCAGG
>CBHYLO010000120.1:0-9661 GCA_966128675.1 uncultured bacterium
GGGGGCGGTGACGCTGGCGAGCGGCGCCTGCGGCGCGGCGCGGGGGCCGGTGGGGCGCGGCAGCTCGCACGCCGCGGCGACCAGCGCGGCGGCGGCCGTGGCGAGCGTGAGCGCGCGGCCGACGGCGCGGCGCGGGCGGGGGGTCGTCATCGCGTGGATCCTCCGGGAGAGCGTGGACGGGGTGGCGAGCAGGGTCGGGGCGAGCGCGGCCAGCGGACGCGGCGCATGGCCGGCCGAGCGGTGCGCGACGTCGAGCAGCAGGGCGCCGTAGGTCCGCACCGCCGGCGGCTCGGCCGACGCGGCGAGGACGCGGGCGTCGCAGTCGAGCTCCACGGCCAGCCGCAGGCGGCGGAGCTGCCACCAGGCGGCGAGGTTCCAGGGCATCAGCAGCGCGGCGGCGAGGCCGGCGGCCAGCAGCAGCGGGTCGCGGGCGCGCACGTGCGCCGCCTCGTGGGCGAGCATGAGCGGCAGGCGCGCGTCGCCCAGCGCCCAGCGCGGAACGATGACGGCCGGCCGCACCGCCCCGAATACCGCGGGGCCCAGGTCGGGGGCGACGTGCACCGTGGTGCCGGCGTGCGTCTCGCGTGGCCAGCGGCGGAGGTGCAGGCTGAGGCGGCGCGAGGTGCCCGCGGTCCGCGTCAGGAGCAGGACCGACGCGCCGATCCAGAGGAGCCCGAGCGGCAGGTCGAGCGCGCGCCAGGCCGCCGGCGCCTCGAGGGTGTCGAGCGCGCGCCAGTCGGCGACGCCAGGCCGGGACGCCGAGCCCGTGGGCAGCGTGGGGAGCACCAGCGTCACCTCGCCGCCGCCGCGCGCGGCCGGCGCGTCCACCGTCGGGCGCGGGCCGAGCAGCTGCGCCGCCGACAGCGCGACGGTGAGCGCGAGGGCGGCCGCCCAGGCCCAGCGCCCCGGCCGCCCGACGAGCCGCAGCGCGCGCTCGACGCCGAGCGCGGCCGTGGCGAGGAGGGCGCCGAGGAGGGTGGAGAGGAGCATCCAGAGGGCGATCACCGGTCCTCTCCCGCGTTCGGCGCGTCGCCCGCCCGCTCGTCGAGGATCGCGCGCAGGCGCGCGAGCTCCGCCGCGTCCGCCGCACGGGCCTCGACCAGGTTCGTGAGGAGCAGCTCCGGCGACCCGCCGAAGACGGTCCCGAGGAGGCGGCGGAGGGCGCTGCGGCCGGCGGCGTCGCGGTCGACGAGAGGGTGGTACCGATGCGCCCGCCCCTCCTCGACGTGGCCGACGTAGCCCTTGGCCTCCAGCGTCCGGAGCACCGTGAGGACGGTCGTGTACGCCAGCGGGTCGGCGAGCCGGTCCCGGACGTCGGCCACGGTGGCGGGGCCGAGGTCCCAGAGGACCGCCATGACGTCGAGCTCGCGGTCGGTGAAGGAGACGGACATGGCGGTGTGGGGGGGGGCGGGTGTCTACGAACTTTCTAGTAGATAGACGCCGGGCACCGGTCTGTCAACTAGAGAATTAGTTGTCGGAAGGCGGCCGGCTCGCCCGGCCGGGCGCGGCGGACTCAAGCCGGGCGCCCGAGGCGCCGATACGTGAGAGGGCGATGACAGTGATGTCACGCAGTGGCGCGCCGTCCGCGCCGGTCGCTCCCCCCATCCGCGCCGCACGCACCAGCCCCTCGGTGGTCGCCCGACTCCCCGCCCTCACCCGCCGCTCGTTCGCCGTGGTCGTCGCGGTCGCGCTCCTGGTGCTCGGGAGCCAGGCGACGATCCAGTGGGCGCTCTCCCAGCAGCGCGAGTCGTATCGCGGCATCGCGCAGCTCGCGCGGCACCGCACGCTCTCGGCGCGGGTGGTTCGGACGGCGCTCGTGGCGTCGCGCCGGGACGTCGACGCTGGCGTCGTCGCGGCCGCGCGGCAGGAGCTGGGGACGACGATGCTCGCGCTCGACTCGATGCGCCGGGAGCTCGGCCGGCCGACGAGCGAGGACGGCCGGGCGCTCCGCACGGGGCTGCGGCTCACGGGCCACGCGCCACAGCTCCTCGCGGCGCACCGCCGGCTGCTGGGCGCCGCCGCGGCGCTCGCCGCCGGCACGCGCGACCCCGGCCCCGCGGAGGCGCTGGCCCAGCTGCTGGCCGCCGAGCGCGAGGTCGTGACGCTGGTGACGGCGGCGCAGCGCGCGGTCTCGGCGCGGGTGGAGGCGCAGCTCCGGACGCTCCGCCAGCTGGAGCTCGCGCTCGCGGTGCTCGTCATCGTGACGCTGGTCGTCGGCGGCGTGGTGGTCGTGCGGCCGGCGACGCGCGCGTCCGAGCGGCTCATGGGCGCGCTGCTCGCCTCGCGCGTGCGGCTGCAGGCGGCGCACGCGGACGTGATGCGCGAGCGCGAGTTCGCCACGTCGCTCGTGCACTCCGCATCCGACGCGATGTTCGCGTTCGACGGCGCGCTGCGCATCACGGCGTGGAACCCGGCGATGGAGCGGTGGACGGGCGTCGCGCGCGACGCGGCGCTGGGCCGGCGTCCCGAGGAGATCGAGGCGGAGCTGGACTGGGGCGCCACGGGCCGGCCGTACGCGCGCGCGCTCGCCGGCGAGACGGTGCAGGTGCACGAGCGGCCGGGGCGCGCGTCGGCCGCGGCGCCCGTCCACTACCTGGACGCGTCGTGCGTGCCGCTCCGCGGCTCGGACGGCGGCATCACGGGCGGGCTGGTGTCGGTGCGCGACGTGACGGCGCGCGTGCTCGCCGCCGAGCAGGTGCGCCGCAGCGAGGCGCGCTTCCACGCCCTGTTCGACCAGGCGCCGCTCGGCATCGTGCTGCTGGACGACGCGGGCGTGGTGGTGGACGCGAACCCGGCGTTCGGGCGGCTGGTGGGGCGCGATCCCACGGACCTGCGCGGCACCGCCGGCGGCGCCCTGGTGAGCGACGAGGACCGCGCCGCGGTGCGCGAGCCGCTGCGCGAGCTGCGCGACGGCCGGCGCGCCAGCGTCACGGTGGAGCAGCGCTTCGTGCGCCCCGACGGCGAGTCGGTGTGGGCGAGCCTCACGGTGCGCCGCGTCGACGTGCTGGGCGCGGGCGCGACGCTGATGGGGATGGCGCAGGACGTGACCTCGCGCCGCGAGCTGGAGGCGCGCCTCAGCCACCAGGCATACCACGATCCGCTCACGGGCCTCGCCAACCGCACGCGGCTGCGCGAGCGGCTGGACGGCGCGCTCGGCGCGACGGGGCGCAGCGCGGACAGCGTGGCGCTCGTGTACGTGGATCTCGACGACTTCAAGAAGGTCAACGACTCGCTCGGCCACGCGGCGGGCGACCGGCTGCTGCGCGTGGTCGCCGAGCGGCTGCTGAGCGCGACGCGCGGCAGCGACACGGTGGCGCGCCTGGGCGGCGACGAGTTCGCGATCCTGCTGGAGAACGTGCGCGTCGACCAGGACGTGCTGGTGGTGGCCGAGCGCGTGGGGAAGGCGATGCGCGCGCCGTTCCAGCTGGAGGGGAAGGAGGTGTTCGTCGGCGCCAGCGTGGGCATCGCGCGCGGCTCCACGGACGCCGAGCATCCGGCGGGCGCGGACGAGCTGCTGCGCAACGCCGACGTCGCCATGTACGTCGCGAAGCGCGGAGGGAAGGGCCGCCACGCGATGTACGCGCGCGAGATGAACGCCGACGCGCTGGATCGCCTGGAGCTGGAGGCGGACCTGCGCCACGCGCTGGACCGCGACGAGCTGCTGCTGCACTACCAGCCGATCGTCGACCTCACGGACGGGCGCGTGCTCGGCGTCGAGGCGCTGGTGCGGTGGCACCACCCGCGGCGCGGGCTGCTGCTGCCGGGCGCGTTCGTGCCGCTGGCCGAGGAGACGGGGCTGATCGTGCCGATCGGCCGCTGGGTGCTGGCCGAGGCGTGCCGGCAGGGCGTCGCGTGGATGCAGCGGCGGGCGGGCGCCGCGCCGCTGACGCTCTCGGTCAACGTGTCGCCGCGCCAGCTGGCGCACGGCGCGATCGTCGAGGACGTCGCGTCGGCGCTGCGGACGACCGGCTTCCCGCCCGCGCTGCTGCTGCTGGAGCTGACGGAGGGCGTCTTCATGCACAGCGACGACTCGACGCTCGAGGTCCTGCAGGCGCTGAAGGCGCTGGGCGTGCGGCTGGGCATCGACGACTTCGGGACGGGCTACGCGAGCCTGCGCTACCTGCAGCGCTTCCCGGTGGACGTGCTGAAGATCGACAAGACCTTCATCGACGGGCTCGCGCTGGCGGAAGCGGAGGGCGACAGCGGCGAGGTCGCGCTCGCGCGCGCGATCGTCGCGCTGGGCGACACGCTGTCGCTGCGCACGATGGCGGAGGGCGTGGAGGCGTCGCCGCAGTGGGAGCAGCTGCGCCGCCTGGGCTGCACGATCGGGCAGGGGCACCTGTTCGGCCGCGCGCTGCCGCCCGACGAGGTCGCGGCGTTCCTGGAGCTCGACGCGGAGCCGCGGCTACGGCTGCTGCCGGCGGAGACGGTGGGGCACGCGGCGTGAACCGCGCTGTGGGCTGCGTGCGGGGGCACCACGAACTGCATGTGCAGGGAAGCAATCTGAAGAAGATCTGATAAGTGCGGAGGGCTCCGTGTGGCAGCGAGGGATCTCGCGCTCCACCGGAGCCCTCCGCACTCATCAAAGCCGTTATCAGACTTCTTCCGTGCTGCCGTTGCCGTTCGGGTCTGCCGCGCCGCCGCGTCCCGAGCGGCCCGTCACGCCGCACGCTGCACGCGGCCCGCAGTCCGCCGCGTCGTTCACGGCGATAGCCGCTCCCGCACCCACGCCTCGCCCACGCGCCGGTAGCGGATGCGGTCGTGCAGCCGGCTCGGACGGCCCTGCCAGAACTCCAGCGTCTCGGGCTCGACGCGGAAGCCGCCCCAGTGGTCCGGCAGCGGTACGTCGTCCGCGCCGGCGAAGCGCGCCTCCGTCTCGGCGTACGCGCGCTCCAGCGCCTCGCGGCCGGGCAGCGCGGACGACTGCCGCGACGTCCACGCGCCCAGGCGGCTGCCGCGCGGCCGCGACGCGAAGTACGCGGCCGACTCGTCGCGCGCGACGCGCGTGACGATGCCCGTCACGCGCACCTGGCGCTCCAGCTCCGCCCACCAGAACACGAGCGCCGCGCGCGGGTTGGCCTCGAGCTGCCGGCCCTTCGCGCTGCGGTAGTCGGTGTAGAAGGCGAAGCCGCGCGCGTCCACGCCCTTCAGCAGCACGATGCGCGCGTCGGGCACGCCGTCGCGCGACGCGGTGGCCAGCGTCATCGCGTTAGGCTCCATCGCCTTCGCGTCCAGCGCCTCCGCGAACCAGCGCTGGAACTGCGCGATCGGGTCCGCGTCCGCGTCGCGCTCGTCGAACTGCGCGCGCGCGTACGTGCGGCGAAGGTCGGCGATCGAGGCGTCGCCCGCGCCGTCGCTCACCGCACCTCCAGCAGCGGCAGCGGCGCCCGGGGGTAGCTCTCGGGGATCGCGGCGAACGGGTCGCCGTCGAACGGCTGGCCGTCGGGCGTCTCGAGCACGAAGCCCGCGTCGCGGATCATCTCCAGGTCGGCGCGCGCGGCCGCGCCCTGCGTCGTGAGGTAGTCGCCGATGAAGAGCGAGTTCGCCGGATAGAGCCCCATCGCCTGCAGCGAGCGCAGGTGCACCTCGCGCCCGCCGGCGATGCGGATCTCCTGCGACGGCAGCAGGAAGCGGTAGAGGCAGAGGATGCGCAGGCAGCGGCGCGGGTCGAGCGTGCGCACGTCGGCCATCGCGGTGCCGGGCACCGGGATGAGGAAGTTGACCGGCACCGACTTCACCTCCAGCGCGCGCAGCGCCAGCGCGAGGTCGATGACGTCGTCGTCCGTCTCGCCCATGCCGAGGATGCCCCCGGAGCACGTCTTGAGGCCTGCGGCGCGCACCTGCTCGACCGTCGCCACGCGGTCCTCGAAGGTGTGCGTCGTCACCACCTCGGGCGTGTAGCGCGCCGACGTGTTGAGGTTGTGGTTCACCTGCGTGACGCCGGCGTCCTTCAGCGCGTGCGCCTGCTCCTCCGTGAGGAGGCCGAGGCACGCGCAGATCTTCAGGTCGTGCCGCGCCTTCACCTCGCGCACCGCGTCCAGCACCTTCTCGAACACGCGCCCGCCCGGCGAGCGGCCCGAGATCACCATGCAGAACGTCCCCGCCTTGAGCGCCGCCGCGCGGTCGGCCGCCTCGAGGATGCGCTCGCGGGCGAGCATCGGGTACTTGTCGATCTCCGCCAGCGAGAGCTTCGACTGCGAGCAGTAGCCGCAGTCCTCGGGGCACAGGCCGCTCTGCGCGTTCAGCAGGAAGTGCAGGCGGACGCGGTTGCCCCAGTAGTGGTGGCGCACGCGCCACGCGGCGGCGATCTGCGCGGGCAGCTGGTCGTCGGCGGCCTGCAGGACGGCGCGCGCGTCGTCGCGCGAGGGCAGCTCGCCGGCGAGGGCCTGCTCGGCGAGGGAGTTCCAGAGGGAGGACGTCATCGGCGTGGGCTGGGGTGCGGGGCACAAGTTAGCGCACCGCCGGGCGGGCTGCGGACTGCGGGCCGCGGACCCTGGCGCGGTGCCCTCGGCGGCCGGCGTCGCGCTGTGCCCGACACGAACGACTCGGGGGGCTACGGATGCTCCGGATGAGAGGGATGCTCTGGATCGCTCCATGGAGCGCACGGAGCGTCGCCGCCGCGTGGAGCGATCCGCACGATCCGTCTCATCCGGAGCATCCGTCGTCCCTCGTTCGCCGACCAGCGCACGGCGCACCGGACCCACGAAGGCGAACTGCTTCGGACAGGATGACAGGATGGCCAGGAGGTTTCTCTGGTCGCATGGGATCACGCGCCGGTGCGGAGATTCCCGGTCATCCTGTCTCATGTCGTTCAGGGGCCGGCGCGCAGAGGCAGGGCTTCGGATCCGCAGCCCGCAGCGCCGTCAGGGATACTGCCGCCCGATCAGCTGCGACACCGCCGCCGTGAACGCGCGGAAGTCCTCCGACTGCCCTGGATCGCCGTTGCAGCGCCCGTTCGCCTGCGGATACGAGTTGCTCCCCTGCGACTCCCACACGCGCGTGCCCGCGACGATGCGCAGCGAGAAGCCCGCGCCGTCGGCGATGATCGGGTTCTCGCAGCGGCGCGGCCACGCCGGCACGCCGGCCGCCGTCGCCGCGGCCCAGAAGCGCGCCCACGCCGCGGCGTCGGGCACCACGGTCGTCGTCGTCGCCGTGAACGGCTGGAAGAAGTCGCGGCGCGTCACGACCAGCGTGTCGCCGCGCAGCGTCACGTCGTGCGACCCGAAGCCGAAGCCGCTGAACGAGACCTTCAGCTCGCGCGGCGCGCCCTCGCGCGGGAGCGGCGGGCCGGTGACGTCGTCGCAGCCCGCCGCCACGAGCGCGGCGACCAGGGTGAGCACGTGGAGCGGAGTCGAGGGCATCGGGTCACGGCGGCAGCAGGAGGTCGGCGAGCGCGCGGCCGGCGGCCGCGAGTCGCGTGGGATCCTCCTGCGCTACCCCGTCCAGGTAGGGCGCGGTCACCAGCGGCACCCCGTCCAGCAGGTCGCGCAGCACGTCCGCGTTCGTCGACTCCGCCACGTCGGCGGGCGCGGGGCGCAGCGCGTTCAGCACCACCGCCCGCACGCGCAGCCCGCGCCGCTCGGCCTCGCGCACGGTGAGCAGCGCGTGGTTCAGCACGCCCAGCCGGTCGGCCGCGACGACCACGAGGTCGAGCCCCCAGTGCGTCGCCAGCCCCGCGAACGTGAGCGAGCGCGTGAACGGGACGAGCAGGCCGCCGGCGCCCTCCACCACCAGCGCATCGGCGCCGCGCCCCAGCCGCGCGGCCGCCGCGTCGAGCACCGCGACGTCCACCGGCCGGCCCGCCCGCTCGGCCGCGACCATGGGCGCCAGCGGCTCGGCGAAGGTGAGCGGGCAGACGTCGTCCCACGCGTCCGCGTCGCCGGCGGCGCGCCGCAGCCGTGCCGCGTCGGTGCCCTGCGTGCGATCCGCGACGCCCGTCTCGACGGGCTTCATGCCGCGCGCCGCCAGCCCGCGCGCGCGCAGTGCCGCCAGCAGCGCGCAGCTCACCACCGTCTTGCCGACGCCGGTGTCGGTGCCCGTGACGCCGATGCGCAGCACCGCGCTCACCCCCGCGTCGCGCGCGCGCCGTCCAGAAATCGCGCGATGACGCCGTACACGCGATCCAGCTCCGCGTCCGTGACGCAGAACGGCGGCAGCACGTAGCACGCGTCGCCCAGCGGGCGCAGGATCACGCCCTCCTCCAGCGCGTACGTCGCGAGCTCGCGGCCGATCGGGTTCAGGTAGCCGCCGCCCGCGCGCGCGTCCACCAGGTCCAGCGCCGCGATCGTCCCCATCACGCGCGGCGCGCGCACCAGCGGATGCGCGCCCAGCACGTCCAGGTGGCGGCGGTGCGCGGCCTCGATCCGCGCGCGGGCCAGCGTGCTGGCGTCCGACTCCAGCAGCCGCAGGCTCGCCAGCGCGGCGGCGCACGTGATGGGGTTGGCCGTGTACGAGTGGCCGTGGAAGAGCGTGCGCGTGCGGTCGTCGCTCAGGAAGCCCGCGAACAGCTCCTCGCGCACCACCGTCGCGCCCATCGGCAGGAAGCCGCCGGTGATCCCCTTCGACAGGCAGATCATGTCGGGCGCGACGCCCGCGCGCCCGCACGCGAACAGCGCGCCCGTGCGCCCGAAGCCCGTCATCACCTCGTCGGCGATCAGCAGCACGCCGCTCGCGCGGCACCGCTCGGCGAGCGCGCGCAGCGTCGCCTCGCTCCACATCCGCATGCCGCCCGCGCCGAGCACCAGCGGCTCGACGATGAGCGCGGCGAGCTCGTGGCCGCGCGCGTCGAGCAGCGTGTCGAACGCCGAGAGCGTCGCGTCCGCGTCCTCGCTCGGGTCGGGGAGGCGCGCGACCTCGAACAGCTGCGGCGCGAACGGCGCGCTGAAGATGCTGCGCGCGCCGACGCTCATCGCGCCGAAGGTGTCGCCGTGGTAGGCGTGCTCCAGCGCCGCCACCAGCCGCCGCGGCTCGCCGCGGTTGTGCCACCACTGCAGCGCGATCTTCAGCGCCGCCTCCACCGCCGTCGAGCCGTCGTCGGAGAGGAAGACGCGCGTGAGCCCCGGCGGCAGCACGCGCGCCAGCGCCGCGCTCAGCTCGGCCGCCGGCGCGTGCGTGAAGCCCGCGAAGATGACCTGCTCCAGCGTTCGCGCCTGCTCCGCGATCGCCTCCGCGATGCTCGGCTCCGCGTGGCCGTGCAGCGTCACCCACCAGCTCGAGATCGCGTCGAGGATGGCGCGGCCGTCGCGCGCGTGCAGCGTCGCGCCGTGCGCGCGCACGATCTCCACCGGCGCGGGCGCGTGCCAGTGCTGCGTGTACGGATGCCAGACGTGCCGCGCGTCGAGTGCGCCGACGTCGATCGCCGGATCGATGTTCACAGCGTCTCCGCGAGCGCGGCCAGCAGGCCGTCCACCTGCGCGTCCGTGTGCGCGGCGCTCGCGCTCACGCGCAGCCGCGAGCCGCCGGGCGGCACGGTGGGCGGCCGGATCGCGCCGACGAGGTAGCCGCGCGCGCGCAGCGCCTCGCCCACCGCGACCGTCGCGCGCGGATCGCCGACGGGCACCGGCACGACGTGCCCGTCCGGCTCACCCGCCGCCGGACGGCCCATCGCCGCGAGCCCCGCGCGCAGCCGCGCCGCGACCGCGCGCACGCGCGCGCGCCGCCA
>CBHYLO010000121.1:0-9583 GCA_966128675.1 uncultured bacterium
CCATCCTGCAGCGTCGTGCCGATCCGGCCGGCCGCGTGGTCGTGCTCGAGCGCAACGGGCCGGACGACGCCTACGGGTGGGGCGTGGTGTTCTCCGAGCAGACGCTGGAGCACCTGCACGCCGCCGACCCCGAGACCTACGACGCGATCGCGCGCCACTTCGTCCGCTGGGACGACATCGACGTGCACGTGCGCGGGACGGTGGTGACGTCGGGCGGCCACGGGTTCGTGGGGATCGCGCGGCGCACCCTGCTGCGCGTGCTGGCCGAGCGGGCGACGGCGCTGGGGGCGGAGCTCCGCTTCCACACGGAGGTCGCGAGCGAGGCCGCGCTCGACGCGATGGGCCTCGGCGGCGCGGACGTGGTGGTCGCCGCGGACGGCGTGAACAGCGCGCTGCGGCGCGAGCGCGCGGCGGCGTTCGGCCCCGACCTGGACGTCCGCCCCAACCGCTTCATGTGGTTCGGGACGACGCGGCGCTTCGAGGCGTTCACCTTCCTGTTCGCGGAGACGGACGCCGGCGTCTTCCAGGCGCACGCCTACCGCTTCGACGACGCGCGCTCGGCGTTCATCGTGGAGTGCGACGAGCGGTCTTGGCGCGCGGCGGGCTTCGACGCGATGGACGCCGACGCGACCACCGCCGCATGCGAGGCGCTGTTCGCGCCGTGGCTGGAGGGCCACCGCCTGGAGGTGAACCTCGCGCCGCACCAGCGCGCGCACCCGTGGCAGCGCTTCACGCGCGTCGCCAACGCGCGCTGGCAGGACGGGCGCGTGGTGCTGCTGGGCGACGCGGCGCACACGGCGCACTTCTCCATCGGCTCGGGGACGAAGCTGGCGATGGAGGACTCGATCGAGCTGGCGCGGGCGCTCGAGAGCGTCGAGCGCGGAGCGTCGAGCGTCGAGGACGCACTGGCCGCGTACGAGGCGTCGCGGCGCGTCGAGGCGCTGCGGCTGCAGAACGCGGCACGCAACTCGATGGAGTGGTTCGAGTCGGTGCGCCGCTACCTGTCGCTGCCGCCGGAGCAGTTCGCGTACAGCCTGCTGACGCGCAGCCAGCGGCTGGGGCACGAGAACCTGCGGCTGCGGGACGACGGGTACGTGCGGGGCGTCGAGCGCTGGTTCGCCGGTCGCATGGACTCCGACGGTCATTCGGCGCTCGGCGCCGCCCATGTTCGTGCCCTTTCGCGTGCGCGACCTCACGCTGCCCAACCGCGTCGTCGTCGCGCCGATGGACATGTACAGCGCCACCGACGGCACGCCGAACGACCTGCACCTCGTGCACTACGGCGCGCGGGCGCTCGGCGGCGCGGGGCTGGTGTTCACCGAGATGACGTGCGTCACGCCCGAGGGACGCATCACCCCCGGCTGCACGGGGATGTACGACGACGCGCACGTGGCGGCATGGCGGCGCGTCACGCGCATGGTGCACCAGTGGTCGCCGGCTCGCGTCTGCCTGCAGCTCGGGCACTCGGGGCCCAAGGGCGCGACGAAGCTGATGTGGGAGGGGAACGAGGAGCCGCTGGAATCGGGCGGCTGGCCGATCCTCGCGCCGACGGCGACGCCGTACCACGCGGGGATGCAGGTGCCGCGCGCCATGACGCGCGCCGACATGGACGCCGTGCGCGACGCGTTCGTGCGCGCGACGCGCATGGCGGTGGACGCGGAGTTCGACATGCTGGAGCTGCACTGCGCGCACGGCTACCTGCTGTCGGCGTTCATCACGCCGCTCAGCAACGCGCGCACCGACGCCTACGGCGGCGCGCTGGAGAACCGCCTGCGCTTCCCGCTGGAGGTGTTCCGCGCGATGCGCGAGGCGTGGCCGGCCGAGCGGCCGATGTCGGTGCGCGTGTCGGCGACGGACTGGGTGGCGGGCGGCGTGGACGGCGCGGAGGCGGTGGAGATCGCGCGCGCGTTCGGCGACGCGGGCGTGGACATGATCCACGTGTCCGCGGGGCAGACGTCGCCCCTCGCCAAGCCGGTGTACGGGCGCCTCTTCCAGACGCCGCTGAGCGACCGGATCCGCAACGAGGCCGGCATCCCGACGATCGCCGTCGGCAACGTGACCGAGTGGGACCAGGTGAACGCGATCCTGGCCGCGGGGCGCGCGGACCTGGTGGCGCTGGCGCGCCCGCACCTCGCCGATCCGCACTGGACGCTGCACGCGGCGGTGGCGCAGGGCCACGACGCGCAGTGGTGGCCGGTGCAGTACCTGTCGGGCCGGAAGCAGCTGGAGCGCGCGCGGGAGCGCGAGCTGGAGCTGCGCGGCACGGCGGCGATCTGATGGCCGCCGTGACCGACCGGCCGCTCACGGATCGTCACGCGGTCGTCACCGGCGCGTCGCGCGGCATCGGCGCGGCGATCGCGGAGGCGCTGGCGCGCGAGGGCGCGTCGCTGACGCTGATGGGGCGCGACGTCGCGTCGCTGGCGCAACGGGCCGCGACGCTGACCGCGCGCCACCACGTGCGCGCGCTGCCCGTGGCGTGCGACGTCGCCGACGCCGACGCGATCGCGCGCGCCTTTGCCGCGTCGCGCGAGGCGCTGGGGGACCCGCACGTGCTGGTGGCCAACGCCGGCGAGTCGGCCAGCGAGAGGGCAGAGGAGACGTCGCGCGCGCTGTGGGACCGGATGCTCGCGGTGAACCTCACGGGCGCGTTCCTCTGCGTGCAGGCGGCGCTGCCGGCGATGCGCGCGGGGAAGTTCGGGCGCGTAGTGCTGGTGTCGTCGACGAGCGCGCTCAAGGGCTATCCGCGCACCGCGGCGTACGCGGCGTCGAAGGCGGGGCTGCTGGGGCTCGCGCGCGCGCTGGCGGCCGAGGTGGCGCGCGACGGCGTGACCGTGAACGCGGTGTGCCCCGGCTATACCGAGACCGACATGGCGCGCGCCGCGATCGACAACCTCGTGGCCGCCGGCCGCACGCCCGAGGACGCGCGCCGCGCGTTGGAGCGCCTCAACCCGCGCCACGCGCTCGTGACGCCCGAGGAGGTGGCGGCGACGGTGGCGTGGCTGTGCGCGCCGTCGTCGGGCGCGATCACCGGCCAGGCCGTCGCGGTGGCGGCCGGGGAGGTCATGTGAACGCGCCACATTCCGACCCGACAGGCATGACCGACCCGACGACGTTCGACGCGAGCGCGTACCAGGCCACGCACTTCCGCTGGACGGTAGCCGACCGCGTCGGCACCGTCACGCTCGACCGGCCGGAACGCAAGAACCCGCTGACCTTCGAGTCGTACGCCGAGCTGGCGCGGCTCTTCCGGCGGCTGCCGCACGCGCGCGATCTACGCGCGATCGTCGTCACGGGCGCGGGCGGGAACTTCAGCTCCGGCGGCGACGTGCACGAGATCATCGGGCCGCTGGTGGCGCTGCAGGAAGCCGGCGACGCGCCGGGGCTGCTGCGCTTCACGCGCATGACGGGCGAGCTGGTGAAGGCGATGCGCGCGTGCCCGCAGCCGATCGTCGCGGCCGTCGACGGCGTCTGCGCCGGCGCCGGGGCGATCGTCGCGATGGCGTCCGACCTGCGCGTGGGGACGGCGCGGAGCAAGGTCGCGTTCCTCTTCGTGCGCGTCGGGCTCTCGGGCGCCGACATGGGCGCGTGCGCGCTGCTGCCTCGCATCGTCGGCCACGGCCGCGCCTCCGAGCTGCTGTACACCGGCCGCTTCCTCGGCGGCGACGAGGCGGAGCGGTGGGGCTTCTACAACCGTCTCGCGGCGCCCGAGGCCGTGCTGGACGAGGCGACCGCGCTGGCGCACGCGCTGGCGCACGGCCCCACCTTCGCGCACGCGATGACCAAGGCCGCGCTCCACCAGGAATGGAGCATGGGCGTGGACGAGGCGATCGAGGCGGAGGCGCAGACGCAGGCGCTGTGCATGCAGACGCGCGACTTCGCGCGCGCCTACCGCGCCTTCGCCGCGCGCGAGACGCCCACGTTCGAGGGGAACTGACGTGAGCGTCGCCACGCACGAGCCGCTGCCGCACCTCCAGTGGCCGTTCCTCGACGAGCGGCATCGCGCGATCGGCCGCGACCTGCGGGCGTGGGCGGCGGGCGCGCTGGCGGACGAGGCGCCGCACGGCCACGACGACGTGGGCGCGGCGACACGCGATCTCGTGGCGCGCCTGGGCAACGCGGGGTGGCTGCGGCTGGCCGTGCCCGCGGCGCACGGCGGGACGTTCGACACCCTCGACGTGCGCGCGCTCTGCCTGGCGCGCGAGACGCTGGCGCGCGCCGACGCGCTGGCCGACTTCGCGTTCGCGATGCAGGGCCTGGGCGGCGGGCCGATCGCGCTGTTCGGGAGCGAGGCGCTGCGCGCGCGCTACCTGCCGCGCATCGCCGCGGGGCGCGCGGTGGCGGCGTTCGCGCTCAGCGAGGCCAACGCGGGCTCCGACGTCACCGCGATGACGACCACGCTGCGCCGCGACGGCGACGCGCTGGTGCTGGACGGCGAGAAGACGTGGATCTCGAACGCCGGCATCGCCGACCACTACGTGGTGTTCGCGCGCGAGCCCGAGGCGGGCGAGCGGGCGTTCGCCGCGGTCGTCGTGGACGCGGACGCGCCGGGCTTCGCGGTGACGCGCCGCATCGACGTCACGGCGCCGCACCCGCTGGGCACGATCACCTTCGACGGGTGCCGCATCCCGGCCGCGCAGCGCGTCGGCGAGCCGGGGCGCGGGCTGCGCGTCGCGCTCGGCACGCTCGACGTCTTCCGGTCGACGGTGGGCGCGGCGGCGCTGGGCATGGCGCGCCGCGCGTTGGACGAGGCGCTGGCGCACGCACGCACGCGGCAGGTGTTCGGCAAGGCGCTCGGCGAGTGGCAGCTGACGCAGGCGCGGCTGGCCGACATGGCGCTCGCGATCGACGCCAGCGCGCTGCTGGTGTACCGCGCGGCCTGGACGCGCGACACGGGCGCCGAGCGGGTGACGCGCGAGGCCGCGATGGCCAAGCTGCACGCGACCGAGGCCGCGCAGCGCGTGGTGGACGACGCGGTGCAGCTGCTGGGCGGGCTGGGCGTGGCCGTCGGTGGCGTGGTGGAGCGGCTCTACCGCGAGGTCCGCGCGCTGCGGATCTACGAGGGGACGAGCGAGATCCAGCGGCTCGTGATCGCGGGCGAGCTGCTCAAGACCGAACGATGACCCAGTCCGCACACGTCGACACGTTCTGCCGCGAGCACCTGCCCGCGCGCGCGCTCTGGCCGGACCTGAAGTACGTCGGCCTGCCCGAGCTGGCCGCGTACCCGCCGCGCCTGAACTGCGCGGTGGAGCTGCTGGACCGCGCGATCGAGCGCGGGCTCGGCGACCGCCCCGTCTTCCACACGCACGTGGAGACGTGGAGCTACGCGCGGCTGCAGGCGACCGCGAACCGCATCGCGCACGCGCTGGTGGACGACCTGGGGCTGGTGCCGGGGAACCGCGTGCTGCTGCGCGCGCCCAACACGCCGCTGCTGGTCGCGTGCTGGTTCGCGGTGCTGAAGGCGGGCGGCGTGGTGGTGTGCACGATGCCGCTGCTGCGCACGCGTGAGATCGCCTACATGGCCGA
This sequence comes from uncultured bacterium, assembly GCA_966128675.1. Classification (GTDB taxonomy): domain Bacteria; phylum Gemmatimonadota; class Gemmatimonadetes; order Gemmatimonadales; family Gemmatimonadaceae; genus Roseisolibacter. Next base: position 5,524 of record CBHYLO010000121.1, read on the forward strand.
CAAGGCGGAGGTGGCGCTGGCGCTGTGCGACGTGCGCTGCCTGGCGGAGTGCGAGCCCGCGATGCGCACGCGCCTGGACGGCACGCCGCGCGCGAACGGACGCACGGTGGCCTTCGGCGGCGACGGCGGCGCGGGCTCGCTGGAGGCGCTGATCTCGGGCAAGCCGGACACCTTCGCCGCGGTGGACACGGCGGCCGACGACGTGGCGCTGATCGCGTTCACGTCGGGCACGACGGGCCAGGGCAAGGGGACGATGCACTTCCACCGCGACGTGCTCGCGGTGTGCGACTGCTTCCCGCCCCACCTGCTCGGCCTCCAGCCCGACGACGTGTGCTGCGGCACGCCGCCGCTCGCGTTCACCTTCGGGCTGGGCGGGCTGGTGCTCTTCCCGATGCGCGCCGGTGCGTCGGCGGTGCTGCTGGAGCAGGGCTCGCCGCCCAACCTGCTGGACGCGATCGAGCGCTTCCGCGCGACGGTGAGCTTCACCGCGCCCACGGCCTACCGGGCGATCGCGGGGCTGCTCGCCGCGGGCGGGCGCGACGTGTCGAGCCTGCGGATCTGCGTGTCGGCGGGCGAGGCGCTGCCGCTGGCGACGTTCGAGGCGTGGCAGGCGGCGACGGGGATCGCGATCGTCGACGGCATCGGCGCGACGGAGATGCTGCACATCTTCATCAGCGCGTCGGGCGACGACATCCGCCCCGGCTCCACGGGCCGCGTCGTGCCGGGCTACGAGGCGAAGGTGATCGACGCGCACGGCGCCGAGGTGCCGCGCGGCACGGTGGGACGGCTCGCCGTGCGCGGGCCGACGGGGTGCCGCTACCTGGACGACCCGCCACGGCAGCGCGCCTACGTGCAGCACGGCTGGAACCTCACGGGCGACTCGTACGTGCAGGACGCGGACGGCTGGTTCTGGTACCAGGCGCGCACGGACGACATGATCGTCTCGTCGGGCTACAACATCTCGGGCCCCGAGGTGGAGAGCGCGCTGCTGCTGCACGAGGCGGTGCAGGAGTGCGGCGTGGTGGGGCTGCCGGACGCGGAGCGCGGCCAGCTGGTGACCGCGTTCGTGGTGTGCAAGCCCGGCCAGCGTGGCGACGACGCGATGGCGAAGGCGCTGCAGGACTTCGTGAAGGCGACGATCGCGCCGTACAAGTATCCGCGTCGCGTCGTCTTCGTGGACGCGCTTCCCAGGACCGCGACCGGAAAGCTGCAGCGATACAGACTTCGAGAGGGGGGAAAGTGAGCGCCGAGCGCCGAGCGCCGAGCGATCAGCGTACCACGGAGCGATCGGCCGCCGACGAGGAGCCCACGCGGCGCTCGGCACTCGGCGCTCCGGGCGCGATCCGCGTGGACGGCTGGCCGCGACCGTCCGGATACTCCGACGGGATCGATGCGACGGGCCGCATCCTCTCGATCTCCGGCCAGATCGGCTGGGATCCCGTCACCTGCACCTTCGCCACCGACGACTTCGCGGAGCAGACGGCGCAGGCGCTGCGCAACGTCGTCGCGGTGCTGCGCGCGGGCGGCGCGGGGCCCGAGCACCTGGTGCGGCTGACGTGGTACGTCACCGACCGCGCGGCCTACGTCGCGGCGCGGCGCGCGATCGGCGCGGCGTACCGCGCGACTCTCGGCGCGCACTATCCGGCGATGTCGGTCGTGATCGTCGCGGGGCTCCTGGAGGAGCGCGCGCTGGTCGAGATCGAGGCGACGGCGGTCGTGCCGGCGTGAGCACCGCGGAGATCCCGACGTCGCGGCTCGTCCTGCCGTCGGGCGTGACGCTGGCGTACGTCGAGGCGGGCGTGGGCGAGCCGCTCGTGTTCGTGCACGGCGGCGGGAAGGACCTGCGCTACTGGCGGCAGCAGGTCGCGCCGTTCGCGGCGCACTTCCACGTGGTGGCGTACAGCCGCCGCCATGCGGCCCCGCACCTGAACGCGCCGCCGGGCGACGCGCACACGCCGCGCACCGACGCCGAGGACCTGCGCGCGCTGCTGGACGCGCTCGACCTCGCGCCGGCCCACCTGGTCGCCGCGTCCATCGGCGGGGTGGCGGCGCTGGCGCTGGCGCTCGAGCGGCCGCAGGCCGTCCGCTCGCTCGTGCTGGCCGAGCCGCCGGTGCTGCCGCTGGCCGACGCGACGCCGGAGGGCGCGGCGCTGCGGCGGGCGTTCCTGACCGACGTCTTCGGGCCCGCGGCGGCGGCGTTCCGCGACGGCGACCCCACGCGCGCGATGCGCGGCATCATCGACGGGTTCCTGGGCGCGGGCACGTTCGACGCGCTGCCCGACCGCGCCCGCGCGCGCGTGCTGCAGAACGCGCGCGACTGGGAGGCGCACGTGCGCTCGCCCGAGCCCTTCCCCGCCCTGTCGCGCGAGGCGCTGGCGGCCCTCCGCATCCCGACGCTGATGCTCACCGGCACGCGCACGACGCGACTGCACGCGCTGGTGGACGACCAACTGGCGACGCTGCTGCCCGACGTGCGCCGCGTGCGCGTGGAGGGCGCGACGCACGACCTGTGGGCCGACGCGCCCGACGTCTGCCGCGACGCGGCGCTCGACTTCCTGCTCGGACTCAGCTCGCGGCCGGCACCGGCTCGGTGAGCCCCGAGCCGGCCGGGTCGCGGCTCGTCACGCGCACCGGCACGGCGACGTCGGTGTCGAGCGCCAGCGGCACGAGCCAGCGCAGGTTGTCGATCAGCTCCGGCGGCAGCGCGGCGCAGTCGGCGCGGAAGACCTCCTGATCCTCCGCCGTGTGCGCGTCGAGCGCGGCGGCGTCGAAGGCGCGCACCGCGTGCATGCGGTACTGCGCGTCCTCCCAGACGAGGAACTCCTCCCACGCCGCCACGTCGACGCCGGCCTCCTCGCGCACCTCGCGCCGCGCGGCGTCGAGCGCGCTCTCGCCGGGCAGCAGCTTGCCGCCGAGCGCGTTGACGCGGCCGGCCTGCCAGGCGGGGCGCGTCTTGCGCATGAGCACCACCTGCCCGCGGTCGGGGGTGAACAGGAGGGCGAGGACGTAGATGAGGGCGGGCAAGGCGGAGGACGATGAGGCGGAGGACGGAACGGCGGAAAACGATACTGCGTGAAACGATGGGGCGGATCTTCAGGCTGACAGCTTCGAGCTCGAAGGGTCCGCCGTTCCGTATCGCGCCCTTCCGTCCTCCGCCTCATCGTTCTCCGCCATTCCGTTCTCCGCTCGACCGACGATGGCAGTGATGACCACGTGTCCCGTCACGTTCGTCAGCGTCCGGAACGCGTCCGTGATCGGATCGACGGCGAGCAGCAGCCCCACGCCCTCGGCCGGCACGCCGACGGACGTCAGCACCGGCGCCATCACGAGGAAGACGCCGCCCGGCACGCCCGGCACGCCGAGGCTGAGCAGCACGGCCGTGGCGGCGACGCTGATGCGCTGGGCGAGCGTGAGCTCGACGCCCGCGAGCTGGGCGAGGAAGAAGGTGCCGACGGTGATCGCGACCGTGACCGAGATGCGGAAGGTCGCGACGGCGAGCGGCAGCAGCATCGCGACCGACGCCGGCGGCAGGCCGAGGTGCGTCTCGGCGCCGCGCAGCGCGGCCGGCAGCGCGGCGAGCGAGGAGCGCGTGCCCAGCGCCACCGCCTGCGCGGGCGACGCCGCACGCACCAGCTGCCGCAGCGGCACGCGGCCGACCGTCACGGCGGCCACGTACATCGCCGCGATGAGCACCAGGCAGAGCGCGATCGTCAGCACGACGTAGCCGGCGAGCGCGCCCGCGGCGGCCGCGCCGGCGCGCGCGCCCAGCGGCAGCGCCAGCGCGAACACGCCGAGCGGCGCGAGCAGCAGCACCCAGCGCACGAGCACCAGCAGCGCGTCGCCCACCGCGCGGAACACGCCCACCAGCGCGAGCCGCGACGCCTCGGGGATGCGCGTCGCGGCGGCCGCGAAGGCGAGCGTGAAGACGACCAGCGGCAGCAGCGCGCCGTCGGCCGCGGCGCGCACGGGAGTGGTGGGCACGAGCCCCACGATCCAGTCGCGCAGGCCGACCGGCGCCCCGCCGCCCCCCGGCGCCGCCGCGCCCGCCCCCCGCCCCGGC
>CBHYLO010000122.1:0-9580 GCA_966128675.1 uncultured bacterium
GTCGCGCGGCTTGACGCCGCCGCGACGCCGGCGCCCGCCCCGGCGCGCGCCGAGCCCGTGGCGCACGCCCCGGTGACCGTCGCGGCGGTGGAGCCGGCGGCGACGGTCGCGCCGGCGACGGCGGGGGCTCCCTTCCCCGCCCCGACGGCGCTCGCGGGCGCGCTCGCGGCCGCGCTCGCCGGGACGATGGTCGTGATCGTGCGTTGGCGTGCGGGGCGCGCGTCGCCGGTCGAGGGCGGCGGCGCTTCCCCGCTCGGGGTCCCCGAAGGCGCCTGACCGCCCGCGGGCGGCCGCCGGGCCCACTCTCGCCCGCGAGGCCTGGCCGGCCGCATCGAGGACTACGCTCTGCTGGGGGACTGCGAGACCGCCGCGCTGGTGGGCGCGGACGGCTCGATCGACTGGCTCTGCTGGCCGCGCTTCGACTCGGGCGCGGCCTTCGCCGCGCTGCTGGGCGGGCCCGAGCACGGGCGCTGGCTGCTGGCGCCGCGCGATCCCGGGGCGCGGAGCTGGCGGCGCTACCGCGGCGACACGCTGATCCTCGAGACCGACTGGGTCACGGGCGACGGCGCGGTCACGGTGATCGACTTCATGCCGCTGCGCGGCCGCCAGTCGGACCTCGTGCGCCTGGTGGTGGGCCGGCGCGGCCGCGTGGCGATGCGCACGGAGCTCGTACTCCGCTTCGACTACGGCACCACCGTGCCGTGGGTGACGCAGACCGACGGCGGCACGCCGCGCGGGGTGCTGCGCGCCATCGCGGGGCCGGACATGATCGTGCTGCGCGCCGACGTCCCGCTGCACGGCGAGCACCTGACGACCGTCGGCGAGTTCACCGTCGGCGCGGGCGAGACGGTCGCCTTCGTGATGACGCACACGCCGTCGCACCTCGCGGAGCCGACGCCCGTGGATCCGCTCGCGGCGCTGGCGGACACCGAGACGTTCTGGACGACGTGGGCGGGGCGCTGCCGCTACGAGGGCGAGTGGCGCGCCGCCGTGATGCGCTCGCTGCTGACGCTCAAGGCGCTCACGTACCAGCCGACCGGCGGCATCGTCGCCGCCCCCACGACGTCGCTGCCCGAGCAGATCGGCGGCACGCGCAACTGGGACTACCGCTACTGCTGGCTGCGCGACGCGACGCTGACGCTGCTCGCGCTGATGGACGCCGGCTACTACGACGAGGCGGGCGCGTGGCGCGACTGGCTGCTGCGTGCCGCCGCCGGGAGCCCGTCGCAGCTGCAGATCCTCTACGGGCTGGCCGGCGAGCGGCTGCTGCGCGAGTGGGAGGTGCCCTGGCTGCCGGGCTACGAGGGCTCGCGGCCCGTGCGCGTGGGCAACGCCGCGGCCGACCAGCTGCAGCTCGACGTCTACGGCGAGGTGCTGGACGCGCTCTTCCAGGCGCGGCGCGGCGGCCTGCCCGGCAGCCCCGAGGCCTGGCAGCTCGCCTGCTCGATGCTCGGCCACCTCGAGACGGTGTGGGACCAGCCCGACGAGGGCCTGTGGGAGGTGCGCGGCGGCCGGCAGCAGTTCACGCACTCGAAGGTCATGACGTGGGTGGCGCTGGACCGCGTCATCCGCGCCGTCGAGCACTTCGAGGTCGAGGGCCCCGTCGACCGGTGGCGCGCGCTGCGCCGGCGCGTGCACGCCGAGGTGTGCGAGCGCGCGTACGACGCGTCGCGCAACACGTTCGTGCAGGCGTACGGCTCGCCGCAGCTGGACGCCAGCCTGCTGCTCATCCCGCTCGTCGGCTTCCTGCCGCCCGACGACCCGCGCGTGCGCGGCACGGTGGCGGCGATCGAGCAGCGCCTCGTGCTCGACGGGCTGGTGATGCGCTACGACACGCGCGCCACCGACGACGGCCTGCCGCCGGGCGAGGGCGCCTTCCTCGCGTGCAGCTTCTGGCTCGCGGACAACTACGTGCTGCAGGGCCGCCACGACGACGCCCGCGCGATGTTCGAGCGGCTGCTCGCGCTCCGCAACGACGTGGGGCTGCTGGCGGAGGAGTACGATCCGCGCCTGCGGCGGCAGGTCGGCAACTTCCCGCAGGCGTTCTCGCACGTCGGCGTGGTGGGCACGGCGTTCAACCTCGCGCGCGCGATGCCCGCGCGGCTGCGCCCGGCCGCGCAGCGCGCGTCGAAGAACGGCAACGGCGATCGGGCGGACGGCGACCCGCGCTGAGTCGCGTCGGGCCCCGGCGGGACGTTGCGCGCCGGCGCGCGTGGGACGCACCTTCCGCAGCGCCATGACCGCCTTCGCGCTCTCCGCGGCGCAGCGACGCGCGCTCGACGCGCTGTGCCGGCGCATCGCGCCGTCCGCCTACGACGGCGACGCCGGGACGCGCGTGGACCTCGCGGCGGCGGTCGAGGAGCGGCTGGCCGGGGGCGATCCGGTGGACGCCGGCCGCGTCGCCACGCTGCTGACCGCGTTCGACAGCGCGCTCACGGGCGCGCTGACGGCGGGCCGGCCGCGCCGCTTCAGCGCCTGCGACGCCGCGACGCAGGACGCGGTGCTGCGCGCCTGGGAGTCGAGCGGCGTGGGGCTCCAGCGCACGGTGTTCCAGGCGTTCCGCCGCCTCGTCCTGTCCACGTACTACGCGCGCGACGAGGGCACGGCGGGGATCGGCGTGCACGGCCCCCTGCACCGGCGCGCGCCGGTGCTGCCCTGGGAGGGCCCGCTGCCCGGCGCCTCCACGGACGCGGAGCCGGTGCGGCGCACCGACGCGCCGTGGGGCACGATCGCGCGCGACGCAGCGGAGCCGCGCGCGCTCCCCGACGGCGTGACGCCCGGCGCGCGACTCGCGCCGGACGCGGTGCTGCGCGCGGGCGTCTGCGTCGTCGGCACGGGCGCCGGCGGCGCGGTGGTCGCCGCGCGCCTCGCGGAGGCGGGCCACGACGTCGTGCTGCTGGAGGAGGGCGCGTGGTGGCAGCCGTCCGACTTCAGCGAGTGCGAGGCCGAGATGACGCCGCGGCTGTACGCGGACGCGGCGACGCGCGCGACGGCCGACCTCTCCGTCTCGATCCTGCAGGGGCGCGCGGTGGGCGGCGGCACGACGGTGAACTGGCTCGTCATGCTGCGGACGCCCGACTGGGTGCTGGACGAGTGGACGCGCGACCACGGCGCGGAGGGGATGCGCCCCCACGAGATGGCGCCGCTGTTCGCGCGGATCGAGGAGGAGACGCACACGCGCTGCGTGTCGGACGACGCGCACTCGCCGAACAACCGCGCGCTGCTGGACGGCGCGCGGGCGCTGGGCTGGAGCGCTCGCGCGGCGCGCATCAACGTGCGCGGCTGCGTGCGCGCCGGCACGTGCGGGCTCGGCTGCCGCTACGACGCGCGGCAGGGCGCGCAGGCGGTCTACGTGCCGCGCGCGCTGCGCGCCGGCGCGCGGCTGTACACCGACGTGCGCATCGATCGGCTCGAGGTGGTGGAGCGTGGCGGACGCGCGCCGCTGAAGCGCGTGCACGCGACCGTCGTCGATCGCGACACGCGGGCGCCGCACGGGCGCGTGACCGTCGAGGCGCCGCTCGTGGTGCTCGCCGGCGGCGCGGTCGGCACGCCGTCCATCCTGCTCCGCTCCGCGCTCGGCGGACCCGCGGTGGGGCGCTGGCTGCGGCTGCATCCGACGACCGCGCTCATCGCCACCTACGACCGCGAGATGTACGGCGCGGCGGGCATCCCGCTCTCCAGCGTGTGCGACGAGTTCCAGCGCGGCGACGACGGCTACGGCTTCTGGATCGAGTGCCCACCGCTCTACCCCGCCCTCGCGTCGGTGGCGCTGCCGGGCTTCGGCGCGGCGCACCGCGCGCGCATGCGCGACTTCGCGCGCCTGGGCGCGATGATCGTCCTCGTGCGCGACGGCGCCGACACCGGCGTGTCCAACGGCGCCGTGCGCGTGGACCGGAGCGGACGGCCGGTCATCGACTACCGGCTGGGCGCCGCGGACCTGCGCACGATGCGGCGCGGGCTGGCCGCGACCGCACGGCTGCACCTGGCGGCGGGCGCGCGCGAGGTCACGGCGCTGCATCCGCGCGAGCATCGCATCCGCTCCGCAGCGGACCTGTCGCTGTTCGAGACGCTGCCGTGCGGGCCGAACCAGCTCACGGTGCTGTCCGCGCACGTCAACGGCACCTGCCGGCTCGGGACCGATCCGCGCCGCAGCACCTGCACGCCCGACGGCCAGGTGCGCGGGGTGCCCGGGCTCTACGTCGCGGACGGCAGCGTGCTCCCGACCGCGCCCGGCGTGAACCCGCAGGAGACGATCATGGCCGTGGCGACGCTGCTGGCGAGCCGCATCAGCGCGCGCCACCGGACCGGGTGACGCGCCAGACCACGTTGCCGACGTCGTCGGCCACCAGCAGCGCGCCGCGCGCGTCGATCGCGACGCCCACCGGCCGGCCCCGCGCCCTGCCGTCGTCGTCGACGAAGTCCGTCAGCACGTCGAGCGGCATCCCCGCGGGCACGCCCGCGACGAACGGGACGAAGACGACGCGGTAGCCCGCGCGCGGGCGCCGGTTCCACGACCCGTGCTGCCCGACGAACATCCCCTGCGCGAAGCGTGGCGGCAGCGCGTCGCCGCCGCGCGCGGCGGCGAGCCCCAGCGACGCCGTGTGCGGCCCGAGCGCGTAGTCCGGCGCCACCGCCTTCGCGACGAGGTCGGGGCGCGCGGGCGTCACGCGCGTGTCGGCGTGCGCGCCGTAGTAGCTGTACGGCCAGCCGTAGAACGCGCCGTCGCGCACCGCCGTGATGTAGTCGGGCACCAGGTCGCTCCCCAGCTCGTCGCGCTCGTTCACCGCGACCCAGAGCGCGCCGCGCACGGGCTCCCACGCGAGGCCGACCGGGTTGCGCAGCCCCGACGCGAGCACGCGATGCGCGCCGGTGCGCGCGTCGATCTCCCACACCGCCGCGCGCCCCTCCTCGACCGCCATGCCGCGCTCCGCGACGTTGCTGTTCGAGCCCACGCCGACATAGAGCCGCGCGCCGTCGGGACTCGCGATCAGGCTCTTGGTCCAGTGGTGGTTGATGCGGCCGGCCGGCAGCGCGGCGACCTGCGTGGGAGCGGCCGTGATCCGCGTCTCGCCGGTGACGTACGGGAAGCGCACGACGGCGTCCGTGTTCGCGACGTAGAGCACGTCGCCGACGAGCGCCATGCCGAACGGCGCGTGCAGCCCCGCGAGCAGCACCGAGCGCACCTCGGCGACGCCGTCGCCGTCCGCGTCGCGGAGCAGCGTGATGCGGTCCGCGCTCGGCACCGCGCCGCCGGCCTTCTTCTGGAAGCGCTTGAAGAACCACCCCTTGATCCCCTTGGCGTCGTCCGGCCGCGGCGGCGCGTTGGTCTCGGCGACCAGCACGTCGCCGTTGGGCAGCACGTGCAGCCAGCGCGGGTGGTCGAGGCCCGTCGCGAACGCGCGCACCGTCGTCCCTTCGGCCGCCGTCGGCGTGGCGCCGGCGGGCCAGCCGCGCGCCGCGGCCACGTGCACCGTCGGGATCAGCGACGACGACGGCGCGGGGAGCGCGGGACGGGGGCCGGTGCCGTCCTCCACCCGCAGCCGCGCCGAGGCGCCGCAGCCGGCCGAGACGACGAGCAGGGCCAGGGCGCCGCGCGTGCGGCGCCGTCGGGAGGTGGGCATGGGGGCCGGGCCGGCAAGAAGCGAGCGCGCCCCCATGGCGGCGCGGCGGCGCTCGGGTTCACGAAGCCCTGACGTCCCCAGCCCTCGCGGTATTCCCGGCTCGCTGGACGGTGCCGGGGCGGACGGCGACATTGCACGGGCGCCGCGCCCCGCGCGCGGCCCCGCCTCCCGCCCCTCCGCGCCCCTGCCGGCGCGCCCGCCGAGCCGTCGCACGACACGAGGATCCCGATGAAGGTCACGTTCAAGGTGAACGGAACGCCGCGCACGGTCGACGTGCCGGCCGACATGCCCCTGCTCTGGGTGCTCCGCGACGAGCTCGATCTGAAGGGGACCAAGTTCGGGTGCGGCGCGGCGCAGTGCGGCGCGTGCACGGTCCACCTGGGCGGCACGGCGACGCGCTCCTGCGTCCTGCCCGTCTCCGCCGTGCAGGGCATGAGCGTGACGACGATCGAGGGGCTGTCGCCGCAGGGCACGCACGCGCTGCAGCGCGCGTGGGAGGAGCTGGACGTGCCGCAGTGCGGCTACTGCCAGGCGGGCCAGCTGATGTCGGCCGCGGGCCTGCTCGCGCGCAACGCGAAGCCGACCGACGCCGACATCGACGCGGCGATGAGCGGGAACCTCTGCCGCTGCGCCACCTACCTGCGCATCCGCCAGGCGATCCACCGCGCCGCGGAGCTGAAGCAGGAGGACACGTCCGCCGGACGCACGCGGGCCGCCGGCACGCGCGAGGACTGACGCCATGGACAACCGGACGCCCCACTCCGACGCGCCGCGCGCCGCCGTCAGCCGCCGCGACTTCCTGCGCGTGACCGCGATCGCCGGCGGCGGGATGCTGCTCGCGACGTACCTCGACCCGCTCGGCGGCGTGGCCGAGGCGGTGGCCGCGACGCCCGGCGCCGCCGGTGCCACCGGCGTGAAGGCGGCGGACTTCGTGCCGAACGCCTTCATCCGCATCACGCCCGACGGCGCGATCACGATCGTCGCCAAGAACCCCGAGGTCGGCCAGGGCATCAAGACGATGCTCCCGATGCTGATCGCCGAGGAGCTGGACGTCGACTGGCAGACGGTGCGCGTGGAGCAGGCGGGGCTCGACACGACGAAGTTCACCAACCAGTTCGCCGGCGGCAGCACCGCCACGCCGACCCACTGGCTGCCGATGCGCCGCGTGGGCGCGGCCGCGCGCGCGATGCTGGTGACCGCGGCGGCGCAGACGTGGGGCGTGCCGGAGTCCGAGTGCGAGACGTCGGCCGGCGTCGTGCACCACCGCGCGAGCGGGCGCCAGCTCGCCTACGGCGCGCTGGTGGAGAAGGCCGCGACGGTGACGGCGCCCGCACTGGAGTCGGTGCGGCTGAAGGACGCGAAGGACTTCAAGATCGTCGGCACGCGCGTGCGCGGCGTCGACAACCGCGCCATCGTCACCGGCAAGCCGCTCTACGGCATCGACGTCACGGTGCCGGGGATGAAGTACGCCGTCTTCGAGAAGTGCGGCGTGTTCGGCGGCAAGGTCGCGAGCGCAAACCTCGACGTCGTGAAGCGCCAGCCGGGCGTGCGCGACGCGTTCGTCGTCTCGCAGGGGAGCAGCATCGGCTCGGGCATCGACGGCTGGTCGCTGGAGGGCGTGGCGATCGTCGCCGACAGCTGGTGGGCGGCCAACAAGGCGCGGAAGGCGCTGAAGGTCACCTGGAGCGAGGGGCCGGCCGCGACGCAGAGCAGCGTCGGCTTCGCGCGGCAGGCCGCGGAGCTCGCGAAGGCCGCGCCGCAGCGCACGCTGCGCAAGGACGGCGACGTGCAGGCGGCGCTCGCCGGCGCCGCGAAGACGGTGAAGGCGGACTACTTCTACCCCTTCATCGCGCACGCGCCGCTGGAGCCGCAGAACTGCACCGCGCACTTCCGCGACGGGAAGCTGGAGGTGTGGGCGCCGTCGCAGGCGCCGCAGCAGGGCCGCGGCCTCGTCGCGAAGGCGCTCGGCATCGCCGAGACGGACGTGACGATCCACCTCACGCGCGGCGGCGGCGGCTTCGGGCGCCGGCTGCACAACGACTACATGGTCGAGGCGGCGTGGATCGCGAAGCAGGCCGGCGTGCCGGTGAAGCTGCTGTGGACGCGCGAGGACGACATCCGCCACGACTTCCTGCGCCCCGCGGGCTTCCACCACTTCACGGGCGGCGTCGACGCCGACGGGAAGCTGACGGCGTGGCGCGACCACTTCGTGTCGTTCGGCGAGGGTGAGCGCTTCAACGCCAGCGCGGGCCGCTCGGGCAGCGAGTTCCCGGCCCGCTTCGTCGCCAACTACGCGGTCGACTCGTCGGTGATGCCGCTCGGCGTCACCACCGGCCCGCTGCGCGCGCCGAGCAGCAACGGCATCGCGTTCGCGACGCAGTGCTTCCTCGACGAGCTGGCGCACGCGGCCGGCAAGGACCCGATGCAGTTCCGCCTGGACCTGCTGGCGGCGACGCCGGTGGACCAGGGACCGCCGGCGCCCGCGAACGGCCCGCGCCCCATCGTCTTCGACGCGCAGCGCATGCGCGGGGTGCTGGAGCTGGTGGCCGAGAAGTCGGGCTGGGGGAAGGCGAAGCTGCCGAAGGGCACCGGCTTGGGCGTCGCCTTCTACTTCAGCCACCGCGGCTACTTCGCCGAGGTCGTGCGCGCGCGCGTGTCGCGCGCCGGCCAGGTGACGGTCGAGAAGGTCTGGGCGGCCGGCGACGTGGGCTCCGAGATCATCAACCTCAGCGGCGCCGAGACGCAGGTGCAGGGCGCGGTGCTCGACGGGCTCGCGCAGGCGCTGCAGCAGGAGATCACGATCGCGAAGGGCCGCGTGGTGCAGAGCAACTTCCACGACTTCCAGCTGCTGCGCATGCGGCAGGCGCCGCCGGTCGAGGTGTTCTGGAAGAAGACCGACTTCCCGCCGACGGGCCTCGGCGAGCCCGCGCTGCCGCCGGCGGTGCCGGCGCTCGTGAACGCGGTGTTCGCGGCGACGGGCAAGCGCGTGCGCTCGCTGCCGCTGTCGAAGGCCGACCTGCGCTGGACCTGAGGTCGGGATTGAGGACGCGGTGAGCACGCTGCTGCAGATCGTCGACGCGCTGTCGCGCGCGTCGGCCGCCGGGGAGTCGGTGGTGCTGGCGACGGTCGTGCGCGTCGTCGGCTCCAGCTACGGCGGCGTCGGCGCACGCATGCTCGTGCGCGTCGACGGCACGACGGTCGGCCTGGTGAGCGGCGGCTGCCTGGAGTCGGACCTCGCGCTGCACGCGAGGCGCGTGCACGCCAGCGGCCGCGCGGAGCTGGTCTCGTACGACACGCGCGCGGACGACGACGCGGTGTGGGGCCTCGGCCTCGGCTGCAACGGGCTGATCGAGATCCTGCTGCAGCCGCTCATGCCGGCTGCCGCCGCCGCGACGGCGACGCTGCTGCGCCGCGCGCTGCACGCCGACGCGCCGCGGATCCTCGCGACCGTCGTGCGCGCCGACGACGCACCCGGTGCGCCCGCCGTCGGCTGGCAGGCGCTGCTCGGCGACGACGACGCGCTGCCCGGTCTCGACGCGCATGCGGACGCCGCGCGCGACGCCGGCCGGCGCGGGCTGGTCGCGACCGTGGGCGCGTGCGACGTCGCGTTGGAGCTCGTGCGCCCGGCGACGCGGCTGGTCGTCTGCGGCAGCGGCCCGGACGCGGTGCCGGTGGTGCGGCTCGCGACGCAGCTCGGCTGGGACGTGACGGTCGTCCACCATCGTCCGGTCGCGCACGCGCACCCCGAGCGCTTCCCGGGCGCCACGCTGGTCGAGTGCGCGGACGCGGCGCGACTCGGTGCCTCGGTCGCGCTGACCGCGCGCACGGCGGTCGTCGTGATGTCGCACCACTTCGGGCGCGACACGGAGTACGTCGGGGCGCTGCTCGCGACCGACGTCGCGTACGTCGGCGTGCTCGGCCCGCGCTCGCGCGCCGATCGGATGCTGGCCGAGCTGGCG
>CBHYLO010000123.1:0-9530 GCA_966128675.1 uncultured bacterium
GTCGTCGTGGTCGTCGTCGTGGTCGTCGTCGGGACGCTCGTACGTCGCGAGGTAGCCGTAGGTCGCGCGCTTCAGCTCCGCGATCAGGCGGCGACGCGCGGCGGCGTCGGCCTCCGACATCCGCGTCGCGATCCCCTCGCCGATCCCCATCAGCACGTCCACGCGCAGCGTGCACTCCGCGGGCGGCAGGTCGGGGTCGCGCCGCGCGAGCAGCGTGCACAGCACGCCGCGCAGCGCCGCGTCGGTCGTCGCGTCCTTCGGCAGGCGGTGGCCCGCGGCCGTCGTCGCGAGCGCGATGTGCACCGGCGCGCGCTCCAGGAACTCGGCGAACGGCGCGAGCATGCGCTCCACGAACTCGCGCAGCGGCAGCGGCGCCCACGCGTCGGCGCTCGCCAGCATCGCGCGCGCGGTCTCGCGCGCGTCGGCGTCGTTGCGGGCGCGGATGGCGTCGAAGATCGCTTCCTTGGTCGGGAAGAAGTGGTAGATCGAGCCCACCGACGCGCCCGCGCGCCGCGCGATCTCCTGGATCGACGTCGCGGCCTGCCCCACCTCCGCGACCAGCCCCTCGGCCGCGTCGAGGATCTCGTCCATGCGCCGCCGCCCGCGCTCCTGCCGCGGCGCGCGCTGGCCGGTCGCGTCCGCCGCCGCGCCGGGCTCGCCGCGCTCGGCACGATCGCCGCGCTCGGGGCCGTCGGGGGGAGACAGGGCCGGGGCCGTGGGGCTGGTGTCGCTCATGACCTCATGTAATGCGGCGGGGCCGTCGGGGAGAAGCGGCTCGATTCTAGTATTGACATTCTAGAATGATGATTCTAGAGTTGCAACTAGAATTGTTGTTCTACTCAGCCACGACTCCTTCCGCGGTTCGCGTGCATTCCTCTTCTCCCGGCCTGGGCGGCGCGGTGGTCGCCGCTGCCCTCACCCTCCTCCTCGCGCCGCCGCTCGCCGCGCAGCCGCCGGCGCCGTGCGCGCCGCAGCCGCCCTGCGTCGCCACGCCCGCGCCCGCCACGGGCGACAGCGTCGCGCTGACGCTCGACCAGGCGCTGGCGCGCGCCCTCGGCCAGAGCGAGGAGGTGCGGCTCGCCCGCGCGCAGGTCCGCCTCGCCGGCACCCAGGTCACCGCGGCCCGCGCGCAGGCGCTGCCGCAGGTGAACGCCACCGCCGGCTACACGCGCACCTTCGCGTCGCCGTTCAACACGGGCGGCGGCTTCGCCATCCCCGACTCGCTGCGCTTCTCCCCCGACTCCACCGCGTCGGTGGCCGAGCGGCTGCGCTACTTGGAGCAGAACGCGGGGAACGCGGGCCTGGGCGGCCTCGGCGGCCTCTTCGGCTCGCTCCCGCTCGGCCGGCCGAACGCGTACGTCGCCGGCCTCTCGGGCTCGCAGGTGCTCTACTCGGGCGGCCGCGTGGGCGCGGCCCTCAAGATCGCCGGCGACTACCGCGCGGCCGCGGGCTTCGACTACCAGGAGCAGGTCGCGGAGGTCGCGCTGCAGGTGCGCCGCGCGTACGTGCGCGCCGCGCTCGCGCAGCAGCTGGAGACGATCGCGCAGGCGGCGCTCGACCAGGCGCTCGCCTTCCACGCGCAGCAGAAGCTGCGGCTGCAGGCCGGCACGGGCTCGGAGCTGGACGCCCTGCGCGCCGAGGTGTCCGCGGAGAACCTGCGTCCGCAGCTGGTCGAGGCGCGCAACGCGCGCGAGGTGGCGGTGCTCGACCTCAAGCGCCTCGTCGACCTGCCGCTGACGCAGCCGGTGCGGCTCGTGACGCCGCTCGGCGCGCCCGACGCCGCGTCGGCCGACACGCTGGCCGAGCCCGATCCGACGCGCGTGGCCGCGCAGCGCGCCGCCGTCGCGGCGGCCGAGCGGCAGGTGTCGATCCGCGAGCGGCAGGTGGACGTCGCGCGCGGCGCGTTCCTGCCGCAGGTGTCGCTCACCGTGAACTACGGCGCGCAGAACCTCCCGAACACGACGTTCGGCTTCAACGACACGCCCTGGCGCCGCGACGCGTCCGCCGGCATCGGCGTGTCCGTGCCCCTATTCACCGGCTTCCGCCGCACGGCGGAGCTGGAGCAGGCGCGCATCGAGCTCGATCGGTCGCGGCTGCAGCTCGGCCAGCTGCGCGAGAGCGTCCAGCTGCAGTACCAGCAGGCGCGCGGGGAGCGCGAGCGCGCGCTGGCGAGCATCGCCGCGCGGCAGCGCACCGTCGCGCAGGCGCAGCGCGTCCACGACCTCACGGTGCTGCGCTACGAGCAGGGGCTCGCGACGCAGCTCGAGGTCTCGGACGCGCGCCTCGCGCTGCTGCAGGCCCGCACCAACGTCGCGCAGTCGATCGCCGACTTCCACATCGCCGACGCGGGCGTCGACCGCGCGCTCGGCGTCGCGCCCGCGGGCGCGTCCGACGCCGCCGCGCGCTGACCACGATGTCCACCCACACACCACACCACGAGCGTTCGATGTCGAGACCCACCGTCCGACGGTTCCCCCACCACGCGCCGCGCCGCGCGGCCGCGGCGCTCGCCGTCCTGGCGACGCTCGGCGCCGCCGCGTGCGGCGGCGAGTCCGCGGCGAAGGAGACGCCGAAGCCCGCGGCGGCCGCCGCGCCGCTCGTGCTGGGCGCGCAGGACGTCGCCGTCGTGCGCGAGGCGGAGATCGGCAGCGCCGTCACGCTCGGCGGGCCGCTGCAGCCCAAGGAGACGGTGAAGCTGCGCGCGCAGGTGCCCGGCACGATCTCGGGCCTGCGCGTCGACCGCGGCTCGCCGGTGCGCCGCGGGCAGCGGCTGGCGAGCATCCGCGCCGCGGGCGTCGTGAGCCAGGCCGCCGGGGCGCGCGCGAGCGTCGCCGCCGCGGAGGCCAACGCCGCCGTCGCGCGCAAGCAGTACGAGGCCGCGCGCACGCTGCACGCGGCCGGCGCCATGTCGGCGATCGAGGAGCAGACCGCGGCGGCGCAGTACGAGGCGGCCCGCGCGCAGGTGGCCGCCGCGCGCGCGCAGGCCACCAGCGCCGGCGAGGCGGCGGGCTTCACGACGGTGGAGTCGCCGCTCGACGGCGTCGTCAGCGCCCGCGCGCGCCAGGACGGCGAGACCGTGAGCCCGGGCGACGAGATCCTGACCGTCGTCGATGGGCGCGTGCTGGAGCTGTCGGGCCAGATCGGCGTCGCGGACGCGGCGCGCGTGCGCGTCGGACAGGTCGTGGAGTTCACGCTCGACGCCTTCCCGGGCGAGACCTTCCGCGGGCGCGTCGCGCGCGTGGATCCCGTCGCCGATCCGGGGACGCGGCAGGTGGGCGTGTACGTCGAGCTGGCGAACGGCAGCGGGCGCATCGTCGGCGGGCAGTACGCACGCGGCCGCATCGCGCTCGGCGCGTCGCGGGCGCTGGTCGTGCCGGCGACGGCGGTGCAGGGCGCGCGCGCGGACGGCAGCGGCGGGCACGTGTTCGTCGTGCAGGGCGGCCGCCTCGCGAAGCGCGCGGTCACGCTGGGCGCGCGCGACGAGGCCGCGGGCACGGTCGCGGTCGCGAGCGGGCTGCAGGCCGGCGAGCAGGTGATCGCGACGCCCACCACGGACGTCGCGGAGGGCGCGGCGGTCCGCGTCGCCGCGCCGACGAACGCGCCGACGAACGCGCCGGCAAAGGAGTGACGATGGCACAGCAGGCGAAGGGCGGCGGTGGGCTGAGCGGGCTCGCCATCCGCCGTCCGGTGTTCACGACGATGATCATGATCGGCCTCGTCGTGCTCGGGATCTTCGGCTATCGCGGGCTGGCGATCGACCAGTTCCCCGACGTCGACATCCCCGTCGTGACCGTGCAGACGGTGTATCCGGGCGCGAGCGCGGAGACGATCGAGCGCGAGGTCTCGCGGCGCATGGAGGAGGCGTTCAACCCCGTCGAGGGCGTGGATCGCATCACCTCCGTGTCGCTGGAGGGCGTGTCGCAGGTCGTCGTCGAGTTCGACCTCGGGCGCGACGTGGACGTCGCGGCGCAGGACGTCCGCACCAAGATCGAGACGATCCGCCGCGACCTCCCCGAGGACATCGATCCGCCGGTCGTGCAGAAGCTCGACCCGGGCGCGCAGCCGATCCTCTCGCTCGCGCTGTCGAGCCGCACGCTGCCGCTGGTCGAGCTGACGACGCTCGCCGACGAGGACGTGCGGCGGCAGCTGGAGTCGGTGTCGGGCGTGGGCGAGGTGCGGCTGGCGGGTGGGCTGGAGCACGAGATCCGCGTCAACCTGCTCCCCGGGCAGCTGCGCGCGCTCGGCGTCACGGTGCCCGAGGTCATGGGCGCGCTGCAGCGCCAGAACCTCGAGGTGCCCGCCGGCCGCGTGGAGCGCGGCGCGAACGAGCGCATCGTGCGCGTCACGGGGCGCATCACCGACGCGGCGCAGTTCGCGGACGTCATCGTCGCCACGCGCGGCGGGCAGCCGGTGCGGCTGGGCGACGTCGCGCGGGTCGAGGTCGGGACCGAGGAGGAGCGCTCGCTCGCGCTGGTGAACGGCGAGCGCGCGGTCGCCATCGACCTCGTGAAGGTGTCGGGCGCCAACACGGTGGCCGTCGCCGACGAGGTGCAGCGCGCGCTGGACAGGCTGCGCACCACGCTGCCGCAGGGCGTGGAGCTGTCGGTGATCCGCGACAACTCGGTGCAGATCCGCCACTCGGTGGAGGACGTCATCCACGAGCTGGTGATCGGCGCCGTGCTGACGATCATCATCGTCATGCTCTTCCTGAACGACTGGAAGGCGACCGCGATCACGTCGCTGGCGCTGCCGGTGTCGGTCATCTCGTCGTTCGTCCTCATGAGCGCGCTCGGCTTCACGCTGAACATGCTCACGCTGATGGCGCTGTCGCTCTCCATCGGCATCCTGATCGACGACGCCATCGTCGTGGTGGAGAACATCGTCCGCCACCGCGAGATGGGCGAGGACCACTTCACGGCCGCACGCGCCGGCACGACGGAGATCGTGCTCGCCGTGATGGCGACGACGCTGGCGATCGTGGCCGTGTTCGCGCCGGTGGCCTTCATGAAGGGCATCGTCGGCCGCTTCTTCTTCCAGTTCGGCCTCACGGTCGCGTGGGCGGTGCTGGTGTCGCTGTTCGTCTCGTTCACGCTGACGCCGATGCTGAGCGCGTGGTGGGGCGTGAACCCGCACACGGGCCACGGCGGCGGCAACCCGCTCACGCGCGCCATCGCCCGCTTCAACGTCTGGTTCGACGCGCAGGCCGCGAAGTACCGCGGCGTGGTGACGTGGGCGCTGGGGCACCGCAAGTCGACGATGGCGATCGCCGCCGCCAGCCTCGTGGGCGCGTTCGCGCTCGTGCCGTTCATCGGCGGCAGCTTCATGCCCGAGACGGACAACTCCGAGTTCGTCGTGCAGTTCGAGACGCCCGAGGGGCAGAGCCTCGCCTACACGCGCGGCAAGGCGGAGCAGGCGGTCGCCGCGCTGCGCGCGCTGCCCGAGGTCGACTACACCTACGCGACCATCGGCGCGGGCGCGACGGGCTCGGTGACGGGCGGCGAGATCTACGTGAAGCTCGTTCCCGGTCGGGAACGAGCCAGCTCCCAGGCGGAGGTCATGGTGGCGGCGCGCGAGCGCCTGGGCGCGCTGTTCGGCGTGCGCAGCAGCGTGCTCGTCGCCGGCGGCGTCGGCGGCGCGCGGGCGCCGCTGGCGATCGAGATCCGCGGCCCCGACGTCGCGGAGCTGCAGCGGCTCTCGACGCGCGTGATGGCCGAGGTGAAGGGGATTCCGGGCGTCGTCGACGTGCAGTCGTCGCTCGGCGATCCGAAGCCGGAGTACCGCATCGCGATCGACCGCGAGATCGCCAACCGCGTGGGGCTCGACGTCGGGCAGGCGGCGGCGACCATCCGCCCGCTGATGGCCGGCGAGACGGCGACGCGCTGGGAGGACCCGACGGGCGAGGAGCGCGACGTGGTGGTGCAGGTGGCGCCCGAGTTCCGCCGCTCGCTCGACGACGTGGGCCAGATCCCCGTGCCGACCGCCGCCCGCGGCGACGCGGGCGTGGCGACGGTCCCGCTGCGCGACGTGGCGCGCATCGAGGAGGGGACGGCGCCGGCGCAGATCGACCGCAAGGACCTGTCGCGCATCGTGACCATCTCGGGCAACACGGGCCCCGAGCTGTCGCTGGCGGAGGCGTCGACGCAGATCCAGGCGCGGCTCGCGCAGCTCCCGCTGCCGGCCGGCTACTCGATCTCGCTCGGCGGCGACACGGAGCAGCTCGCGGAGACGGGCGGCTACGTCGTCGAGACGCTGCTGCTGGCGGTGATCCTGATCTTCCTGATCCTGGCGTCGCAGTTCGAGTCGTTCACGCAGCCGGTGGCGATCATGCTGTCGCTGCCGCTGTCGCGGGGGGGCGGGGTGCTGGCGCTCAAGCTCACCGGCTCGACGCGGAAAAAGATGTCGATGATCGGCGTCATAAATCTGATGGGGCACGTGGTGAAGAACGCCATCCTGCTGGTGGACAACGCCAACGAGCGCCGCGCCGCCGGCACCGAGCGCTTCGCGGCGCTGGTGGAGGCGGGCGCGGTGCGCCTGCGGCCGATCGTGATGACGACGCTGGCCATGGTCGTCGGCATGATCCCGGTGGCGCTGGGCACGGGCGAGGGCGGCGGGTTCCGCGCGCCGATGGCGCGCGCGGTGATCGGCGGCCTGATCACCTCGACGCTGCTGACGCTCATCGTGGTGCCGGTCGCGTACACGTACCTCGACGACTTGGGCGACTGGTTCAGGCGCCGGCTGGTGTCGCCGGAGCGCGCCCGCGAG
Source organism: uncultured bacterium (assembly GCA_966128675.1). GTDB lineage: Bacteria > Gemmatimonadota > Gemmatimonadetes > Gemmatimonadales > Gemmatimonadaceae > Roseisolibacter. The sequence goes on from CBHYLO010000123.1 coordinate 6,763, forward strand.
ATCGAGGAGGAGCAGCAGGCGTCGGGGCTGGCGCCGGATCCGGTGTGGGGGGACTGAGCGCATGACGATCCCCGCCCCGGCGTCCGACGACGCGTCGCGCACCCCGACGCAGGCGCGCCTCCTGGAGGCCGCCGCGCGCGTGTTCGCGCGGCACGGCGCCGCCGGCGCGACGACGCGCCGGATCGCCGAGGAGGCCGGCGTGAACGAGGTGACGCTCTTCCGCCACTTCGGGTCGAAGGGCGCGCTGCTGGACGCCGCGGTGCACGCGTGCGCGACGCGCGCGCAGCCGGCGGTGCTCCCCGACGTTCCGGTCGATCCGGAGCGCGAGCTCGCGGCCTGGTGCGCCGGCGAGCTGGCGCGGCTGCGCCGCACCGCGGAGCTGCTGCGGCAGTGCTTCGCGGAGTCGGGCGACGCGCCGGGGTGCCACGGGCACGACGCGGGCGCGGTCGTCGCGGGCCTCGCGGCGGAGCTGCGCGCGTACGGCGAGCGGCTGGCCGCGCGCGCGCCGCTCGCGCCGCGCGCCGACCGCGAGGCGGCGGCCGCGATGCTCGTCTCCGTCGTCGTGGCCGACGCGCTCGCGCGCGACGAGCTGCCGGGCGTGCACCCCGAGCCGTCGGCCGACGCGCCGGCGCGCTACGCCCGCAGCTTCCTGCGCGCGCTCGGCTGGCGCGTGGAGGCGCCGGCCGCGCGCTGGGAGTGGACCGCGCCCGACGACGATACGTGACGCGGCGGACGCGGTTCAATCCACGGAGGCGCCGCGCGATGCGACGTTCCATGGGCCACGCGAGCCTCCTCGTCATCCCGTCCTGAGCAGGTTCGGTCGTCGCGCGCCGGACCCGTTTGCCGTTGGGGAGGATACGGATGCTCCCGATCTGAGCGGATGAGACGGATCGCTCCGTGTGCGGCGACGTCTCGTGCGCTTCGAGGAGCGATCCGGAGCATCCGGCTCATCCGGAGCATCCGTAACCTCCCAATGGCGGAAGAGGTCCAGCGCGCGCGCGTCAGCACGGCACGCGCCGCACCCCGTCACGGCACGTCGAGCTGGCGCAGCCGCCGCACGGAGAGGAAGAGGAAGCCGCCGAACACCAGCGTCGCGATCACGAGCGTGGGGGCGAGGCCCTGGTGGTCGCCGCCGGCGAACCGGCGCGCGTCCAGCCCGTGCATCAGCGCGATCGCGTGGTGGCGGATGCTGAGCAGCCGCACGCCCGACACGAAGCCCGAGAACAGCCCCTCCCAGAGCACGATGTACAGCAGGCCGATGCCGATCGCCTGCGTGCTCACGAGCCCCAGCCACACGAACGCCGAGGCGTAGAGCGCCACGCCGACGACCGCGGAGGTCGTGACCGCGGCCACCGCGCGCGGGTCGCCGAGGAAGGCGATCCAGCTGGTGGCGAGCGCGCTGGCGAGGATGAACGGGCCCGCGATCGTGATCGTCGCCAGCAGCTTGGGCAGCGCGATCCGCCAGCGCGGGATGGGCGAGAGCGTGAGGTTCGCCAGCGTGCGGTCCTCGATCTCGTTGGCGAACGCCGGCGCCGCGATCGCGAGCACGACGAGCGGCGCGATGGAGCCCGCGAGCATCGCGCTGAGGATCGCGCTCTCGAACTCCTTCACGGCCGGCGCGTGCTCGTCGCCGAGCATGAGCGCCGCGATGACGACGGGCATCAGCGCCAGCACCGCCATGATGAGGAGGCGCCAGCGGCCGGCGAGCTGCCGGAGGGTGAGCTGGTACACGGCACCCATCGCTCAGCCCTCCACCAGGTAGCCGAACACGCTCTCGAGCGAGTCGTCGAGCGGCTCCACGCGCTGCAGCCGGATGCCGGCCTCGCGCGCGAGGCGCGGCAGCGCGAGCTGCACGTCGCTGACGTTGCGGCTCAGGACGACGACGGAGCCGTCGGGGTCGACGTTGACCGCGTCCACCGACGGCAGCCCGACGGCCGCCGCCGCCAGCCGGCGGGGCGCGTCGCAGGTGACGCGCACGTGGTAAGGCCGCTGGTCGAGCGCCGCGCGGATGGCGCGGAAGCCGCCCGACGCGGCCAGCTTGCCGTTCACGATGAGGAGCACCGTGTCGGCCAGCTCCTCGACCTCCTCGAGGATGTGCGACGACAGCACGATCGTGCGCCCGTCGGCGGCGAGCTGCTGGAGCAGCCGCTTGAAGTGCAGCCGCTGCCGCGGGTCGGCGCCGTTCAGCGGCTCGTCGAGGATGAGGACGTCGGGGTCGTGCACGAGCGTGCCGGCGAGCCGCATGCGCTGCCGCATGCCGCGCGAGTAGGTGTCCATCGCGCGGTGCTGCGCGTCGGCCATGTCGACGAGCGCGATCGCGCGGTCCACCGCGGCCTCGAGGTCCTCGACCTGCCGCAGGCGCCCCATCATCCGCACGAACTCGCGGCCCTGCATGAAGCCGTACACGGTCTCGTGCTCGGACATGACGCCCACGCGGCGGTAGAGCGGGGGATTGTCGCGCACCGGCTGGCCGAACATGGTGACGGTGCCGCTGGACGTGGCGGCGAGGCCGGTCATCATGCGGAGCAGCGTCGTCTTCCCGGCGCCGTTGGGGCCGAGGAGCCCGGTGATGCCGGGGCCGATGTCGAAGCTGACGTCGCTGACGGCGACGACGCTCCCGAACCAGCGCGACACGCCGTCGACGCGGATGACGGGCGGCGCGTCCGCGCGCACCACCTCGCGCGGCGCGTCGACGGGCATGGCAGCGACCGCGCTCATGGCGTCAGCCTCCGGTAGCGCGACCAGAGCACGGCGCCCGGCACCAGCGT
>CBHYLO010000124.1:0-9456 GCA_966128675.1 uncultured bacterium
TCCATGTGCGACTCCTCCCGGGTCGAGCGGGTGTCGGTGCGGCGTGCGTGCGGCGCGCGGTCACGGCGCCGCCGGCCCCGCGTCCGCCGCGGCGTAGAGGTTGGCGATGGTGGACAGCCGCCGCGCGCCCGGCGCGCCGGCGTCGTAGACCGGGAGCAGCAGGCGCCGGTACTCCGCGCCCTCGAAGCGGTCGAGCGCCGGCCACGCGTCCGGCAGCCGCGCCGACGTCAGCACGTGCACCGCGACCGCGGGGCCGCCGCTCCGCGGCAGGAACGCCGGATAGCCCTGGATCGCGCCCCACCCGACGGGAAACAGGTCGCCCTCCACCACGCCGTGCGTCCACACGCCGCCGAGCGGCGCGACGACGTGGTGGTTGGGCCGGCCCGGCGCGAGCGTGCCGTAGACGGCCAGCGTGCGGCTGGTCGCGAAGCGACCCTCCAGGCGTCGCTCGGCCTCCGCGTCGTGCGCGCCCGACCGGCGGGCCGCGTTCGCGGCGGCGACGAGTCGGAGCACCTCGGCGAGCGGCGCGGGGGACCAGGGCTGCGTCATCCGGGCGTCGCGCCCGGTGGGCGGTAGCGCACCTGGCCGGCCTTCCGCAGCGCCGCCAGCGTCTCCTCGACGCTCAGCAGCGGCGTCGTCTCGAAGGTGCCGAGCGCACCGCCGGCGCTGATCGCCAGCGCGACCGCGGCCATCGAGACGTCGTCGGGCGCCTCCCAGAGGTTGTAGCCGTCGTGCGTGCCGAAGGCGTACCAGAATCCGTGGAGCTTCCCGCCGACCGACTCGATGTACGCGCGCGCGGCCTCGCGCCGGTCCTCGGGGTGGGCGATCAGGCGGGCCCACGTCTCCGGCGTGTAGCTGAACTTCGAGAGGTAGAGGGGCATCGTCGCGCTCCTGGGGCTGACGGTCGCCGGCCAACGCCCCTCCACTCTGCGTGCGGGCGACGCCGGCGGCTAGCCCACCGCGCGCTGCAGCAGCGCGACGATCCGCGCCTCGACGTCGGGGGTCAGCTCGCGCAGCGCGAACGACGTCGGCCACATCGCGCCGTCGTCGAGCGTCGCCCTGTCGCTGAAGCCGAGCGTCGCGTAGCGCGACTTGAACTTCTTCGCGTCCTGGAAGAAGCACACGACCTTGTCGTCCTTCGCGTAGGCGGGCATGCCGTACCAGAGCCGCGGCGCGAGGCCGGGCGCGTTGGCGCGGACGAGCGCGTGCAGCCGCTCGCCGAGCGCGCGATCGGGCCCGTCCATCGCGGCGAGCTTCTCGAGCACGGTGCCCTCCTCGCTCTCGCCGCTGGCGCGGGCGCGCGCGGACGCCTTCTGCGCCTTCGCGTGCTCGCGCATCGCGGCGCGCTCCTCCGGCGTGAACGTGTCGGCGGCCTTCGACGGCGGCGTCGTCTTCCGGGCGGGCTTCTTCTCGGCCATGGGGGTGTGGAGACCTCGAGACGAGCGGGTGGGGAGTGTCCGTGTCGATGCCAGTAGGCGTCCGACGCTCACGATCGTCGGCGGCGCCGCGTCATGCGTCACCGTCGCGAGGACCAGTCCTGCGCATCCTGCCGCACGTGGAAGCATGCGAGCACGACGAGATCGCCCTCGGGATGGACCTCTTAGACGAGAGCGTAGGGAAAACGATGCAGGAGCGCGCGGCGCAGCGCTCCGTCCGACTCGATGGCCTCGTACATCGCGGGGTGCTGGCGCACGAAGGCGAGCGTCGCGTCGAGCTCCGCGAGGAAGGCGCGTCCCAGCCCGGGCACCTGCGCCTCGTACCACCGGCGCGCCGCGCGGATCTCGGCGCGCGCGCCGGGACGAAACGAGAAGCGCGGCGTCATCCGCCGCGCTCCGCCGACCGTCGCTCCGCCGACCGTCGCTCCGCCTCGTCATGCTCCTGATCCTCCCAGAGCTCGGCCCGCACCTGCTCCCACGGGATCGCGCCGGCCGGATCCTGACGGTGCTCCGCTCGGCGCGCCGCGATCAGTGCGCGCTCGTCACCGCTCAACGAGAGCGCATCCGGATGCGCGCGGAGCGATTCCCAGACCGCCTGGATGAGCGCGAGGCGCTCGGTGACGGTGAGCTGGGCGAGGTCGAAGGCGGGGCGGACCATGGGCATAATGTGGCGCGACGCACCTGGAGCGGCAACGACCGCCGGATGACGGAGCCGCGTCGGCCGCGACGCCGCATCCGCCGACCCACCGTCGCGCGACGGGACGTCACCGGCCGGCCGGCGCGCGACGCACGATCGAATCCGCGCGCCCGCGCGCCGCATGGCGCTGCCGAGGCGAGACACGCCCCGTGATGGCCCGCACACGCGCGATGTCCTGCGGCGGCGCGCGGGTGACGGCCGGCATGCCCGAGCGGATGCCGGCCGGCAGGAGATAGGAGGCGAGCCGTACACTGTCACGACGCTGCCGCAGGACGTACAGGCGTGCGTCGTAGCCGGCAATCCTGAGCGCACGGCTGGGCAGGACCATCGTCTCGCGATACGCGCCCTGCTCGGAGTAGAGGTCCACGATGCGTCCCGCACCCGCCGTGTGTCCCGCGAAGAGGACCGCCACCCCGCCCGGGAAGCTGGTCGCGTCGAGGACGTAGTCGGGCTCGGGGATGCGCCGCACGCGACGTCGGAGCGCCTGGTACCACGAGTGTCGTGGCACCGGCTCGACGAACGCGCCCAGTGGCCGCAGCTCGCGGTCCGAGACCAGCAGCACGGACGCCATCCGCGGCGCCCACAGCACGCACGGCCCACTCGGCGAGCCGCCGAACCGCACCGACGTCCACGGCACCGTGCGGGTGGGTGCGTAGCCGGCGGGCAGCACGAGCGCGCGATCGTGCGCGGGCTCGGAGCGACGGTGCACGAACACCACGCCCGGGCGGGCGTCGGTCACGTACGCGATCGTCTCCGGGTCCAGCGCGCATCCCGAGCGCGCGCGACCGTGCGCCGTGAGCGTGGCGATCAGCCGGTGGTTGTAGCCCACGTCCTCGCTCATCACCCGGCCGCTGCGCACGTCGAGGTACCAGGCGCGCGAGTCCGGCGCGACCGTCACCACGTCGGAGGGGTAGCCGCGGGCGAGCGTCCCCGCGTAGGTGAAGTCCCCGTTCGGTCCTCCCATCATCGGCGGCGCCGCCTCCCCGGTCAGCTCCACCATGTACGCGACCGACGGCTGCGCGAGCAGCACGGCCACGAGGCCGCCGCCCGCGCGGAGCGCGAGCGGCCGGATCGGCTCGGCCGCCCGGATGCGCCGCTCGACCGCGAGCAGCCGTGACTCCCACTCCCGCTCGGCGAAGGCGCCGATCCGCCGCGGCGCGGGCGTGCGCTCCGTGTGGCGCGCGCCGACCGGTGCCGACGCCTTCGCATCGCCCTGGCAACCCACGAGCGCGAGCGCGCCGAGCACGGCGAGACAGGCGGGCGCGATGCGCGCGGGCGCCGTCGCGCGCAGCGCGGATGGATACGGCATTCGGGACTCCGTGCGGTCGGCTGTCCAGCGGCCACCCTCGGCTGCGGGCGAAGGTAACCCGCGCGGAGCCGGCGGCCAGCCGACCGTCGCCCGATCGTCAGCTGCAACGCCGCCGCGCGCTCACCGGATCCAGGTGCCCAGCCGCCGCCACCGGATGCTGGTCGCCGCGCGCAGGTACGCGGGGCCCGTCTCGGGATCGTACGAGTAGTACACGAACGTCGGCGTGCCGCGCAGGTTCGCGCGCGGCACCGGCCCGTAGAAGCGGCTGTCGACCGAGTCGTCGCGGTTGTCGCCGAGCATGAAGTACGCGTCCGCGGGCACGACGAGCGGGCCCCAGTCGTGCAGCGTCGGCGCGGCCGGCGCCGGCCCCCGCGCGGCGGTGCGCGCCGCGAGCCGCCGCTGCCACCGCAGGCTCGGCAGCGGCTCCTCCACGAACGCCGCCGCCACCGGGTCGCCGTGCGGCGCGCCCGGCGCCTCGGGGACGCCGTTCACGTACAGCCGCCCGCCGCGCATCGCGAGCGTGTCGCCGCCGACGCCGACGATCCGCTTCACCAGCGTCGGCGTCACCGCGTCCGGCGCGGTCCGGATGGACGGGTCCTGCGGCGGCGACTCGAACACCGCGACGTCGCCGCGCCGCGGCGCGGCATAGCCCGGCAGGCTCACGTGCGTGAACGGGACGTGCGGCCCGTAGCGGAGCCTGTTCACGAAGAGCCAGTCGCCCACCTGCAGCGTCGGCGCCATGCTGGCGCTCGGGATGTGGTACGCCTCGGCCAGCGCGACCCGGGTCACCGTGACGAGGCCGACGACGGGCAGGAGGCCGACGACGAGGTCGCGCGCGCGGCGGCGCAGCGACGCGTCCGGGACGGGCTGCGCGGCGGCGGGGCGGGGCGGCTGCGGACGGCGGCGGCTGGTCATCGGTCGGCTTCGGGCACGGGTGGCGCCGGACGCCCGCGTCGGGCGCGGGCGGGCTCGCGAGCCACTACGGCGCCGGCGGCGCCGGGTTGCGACGCTACGCGCCCGCCGACCGCTGCGCGGCGCGCGCCGCGGCCAGGCGCTTCGGCGCGACGGCCGCGTAGCTCTCCTCCAGCCACGCCTCGTACGTCGCCAGCGGCGCGTCGCGGCCGGCGTCGACCGAGACGGTCACCCAGCCATGCCTGCCCAGGCCGTACCCCGTCGGCGCGACGCCCGGCGTCTCGAGCGCGTCGGCGGCCGAGTGCGGGAGCTTCACGGAGAAGCTGACGGCGCCGCCCGCCGCGCGCAGGAAGAGGAACGCCTTGCCGCGCACCTTGATCGCGCGCTCCCCCCACGGGAAGTCCTCGGTGGCCTCGGGGAACGCGAGCGCGCGGGCGCGCAGGCGGCCGGCGAGCGACTGCGGATCGAGCGCGGGAAGCGACATGGGCGTCAGGTCGGGCGCCCGAAGTACAGCACGTAGCCGTCGGCGTCCACGAGCTCGAAGCCGCGCAGCCGGTCCGAGTTGACGCCGAGCGGCTCGCGGAACGCCACCCCGCGAGCGGTGAGCTCGTCGGCCAGCGCGTCGGGATCGGGCGTGTGGACGTACGCGTCCCACCGCGCCCACGGATGCCGCGTGGGGTTCGGCATCGCCTGCACCTCGGGCGTGATGGCCTTGAGCATGAACGCGACGCCGTCGCGCTGCACCATGGCGTAGTACGGGTCGTCGTCGCCGGGGCCGACGTACGCGACGTCGAAGCCCAGGCGGTCGCGGTAGAACGCGATCGCCGCCCGCACGTCGCGCACGATGAAGAACGGCGCGACGCTCCCGAGGCGGGCGCGCGTGGTGGTCGGTGCGGTCACTGGAGGCCTCCGCGGTTCGGCTGCCGTGGGATTCTACGGCGTGCGCGCGCGGCGCGCAGTCCGCCGCGCTACCGACCCGGGGCCTGGGTCGCCGTCGTGCGCTGCTCGACGACCGTCACGCCGTTCGCGTGGACCGCGACGCGGCCGCTGCCGCAGATCGAGACCACGCGCGGCTCGACGTCCGCGGCGAGCGTGAGACGCACGTAGGCGGGCGCGCGCTCGTAGCGCGACACGCGCATGGGCAGCTGCAGCGACGACGCGCCCTGCAGGGCGAGCGTCGCCCGCCGGACGGCCTGCAGGCTGTCGACCGGCCACGGCAGCGAGTCGAGGCGCAGCGTGTCCAGCCGCCCGCTGCAGTCCGGTCCGTCCACCGCCGCCGCGGGGCGCGCGTCGGGGACGACGCCCGGCCCTTCCGGGCGCCCGCCGAAGCGTGTCGCCCACGCGGCGCCCGTGCCGACGAGGAGCGCGGCCGCGAGCACCGCGTACCAGGAGGTCGGGAGTCGCAGGCCATCGCGGTCGGCGCGCGCGGACGTGGAGCTCGGGCGTGGGATCATCGGCGGCACTCCGGGTGGAAGGGTGCGGGCGACGGTAGCACGCCGGGCGCCGTGGCGGCTTACGGTGCGATGAGCGTTGGATGAAGAGTGGATGAGCGGCGCGAGCGGCGCGTGGGCGCGCGATCCACGTCAGCCCTCTCGCGGCCGTCCGCCGAACGCGAGCACGTGGCCGTCCGGATCCTCGAGGTAGAAGTCCAGCGTGCCCCACGCGGTCGGCGCCAGCGGCCTGCGCACCGTCGCGCCGCTCGCCACGCACCGCGCGTGGAACGCCTCGATCCCGTCCACGCCCGCCGCCGCGTCGAGGTGCGCGTGCGCGCGCCGGTGCTCGCGCGCCGCCGCGTACGCCGCCAGCTCGTGCGACGGCACCTGCTTCAGGTGCAGCTCGAGCCCATCGCGCGCCCCGATGGCGTAGAAGCCGTCCCACGGCTCGCCGAACGCGAAGCCCAGCGCGCGGTAGAACGCCATCGCGCGCGCGAGGTCGGCCACCAGGAGCTGCGGCGCGAACGACGTCAGGCGCGGCGTCTCGTCGCGATCGCGCATGGATCTACTCCTGCAGGGGGGAATGAACCGGTGGCGGCTGGTGATGCGATCGCGACTCGCTGCCGCCGCTCGCGCTCCGGCACGTCGCGCCGGGGCCGCATGCGGTGGGAACGTGCGCTACGCGCGGCGCACCGGATAGCGCAGGTGCGTGACGCCGACGCCCGCGACCACCGTCGGGTCGCCGAGCATGGCCGGCGTGCCCGCGAGGTGGTCGAACAGGCGCACGCCGCCGCCGAGCAGCACCGCGGCGACGTCGACGTGCAGCTCGTCGAGGAGGCCGGCGTTCAGCAGCTGCTGGATGGTGTCGGCGCCGTGGACGCCGACGTTCTTCGCACCGGCGGCGGCCTTCGCCTGCCGCACGGCGCTCGCGAGGCCGTCGGTCACGAAGTGCACCGTCGAGCCGGGGCGCGGCCAGCCGTCGGGCACCTGGTGCGTGAGCACGAACGCCGGCCCCCACGCGTGGTTGCCGTGCCAGCCGTCGGCGACCTCGAACGTGCGCCGGCCGGTGAGCACGGCCCCGAGCTCTGACCACAGCGCGCGCAGGTGCGCCGCGCTCGGCGCCGACACGTGGAAGGTCATCGGGTCCGACCCGCCGGTGTGGAACGCGACGTCGCCGGAGTGGGCGTACCAGTCGAACACCTCGGCCACGCCGTCGTGGCGGTCGGCGACGTAGCCGTCGAGCGACATGGACATGATCGCGACGATCTTCGACATCGGGCGGTGCGGGCGAGGGGTGGCGCGAGCGCTATCGGGCGTAGCGGAGGTTGTGCCACCACACGGCGCGGCTCAGGTGCCCGTCCGCCGCGAACTGGAGCGGGACGCTCACCGCCACGCCGGCCGCGCCGAGCGCCGCCGCGGCGCGCGCGTCGTCGGGGAAGCGCCCGGCGTTCAGCCGGCGCGCGAGCGCGTAGGCGAGCAGCAGCCCGCCGCCGTCCGTCAGCACCGCGGCCACGCGGCGCACGCGCACGGCCCGCGCGCCGTAGCGCGCGGCGGAGTCGCTGCCGGCGAGCGCCCCGTCGAGCGGCCGCGGCCAGAAGAAGTTGAGGTTGGCGACCGGCGTGGCCGCGGTGCCGCGCACGAGCGCGAGCCCGTTCCATCGGGGCGCGATGCCGAGCGCGCAGCGCGCGTAGGAGCAGGCGCTGTCGGCGGCCGGCGGCCGGACCGCCTGCGCCGCCAGCCGTGGCGCGCCGCCGCCGAGGACGCCCAGCAGCAGCGCCGCGAGAACCGCCTGGAGTGGAGGCATGCGTGGGGATGGTGGAGGGAGCGGTCGACGCGCGCGCTCAGCCCAGCTGGTCGCTCGCCACCGTGGGGCACCAGTAGCGCTCGACGTGCGCGATCATCCGCGCGTTGCCGTGGAGATGCCCGCGCGGATCGCGGTGGTAGGCGTCCGTGAGGTCGCGGCAGAGCACCGGCCGCTTCCCCCAGTAGACCAGCTGCCGGATGCCGTACGGGCGCCCGAGGACGCACCGGTTGAGGTGCACGCCCATGACCACCACGTCGTCGATCCCGCGCGCCGCCAGGAGCGCCAGCAGCTCCTCGCCGCTGTCCGTCACCGCGTCGATCGCCGCCACCGCGATCGCGTCGATCTGGCGCGTCCACGGACGGGGGGCGTCGCCCGTGGTGCACGGCGCGCCCGGCGCGCAGGAGCACGGCGTGTCGTCCGCCAGCGCGGGCGGCAGCGGCGCCTCGCGCGCGGCGTCCCAGTCGTGCCAGTCGATGGGGACCGGCGAGGGCACGCGCGGCGCCCGCAGCGCGCGCTCGCGGGCCGGCGTGCCCGCGTAGTGCGCCATGCAGTCCGCGGGCGCGTGCACGATGAGCGCGCCCGCGTCGCGCAGCCGGGCGACGACCGCGTTCATGCGCGGCGCCATCGCGATCACGCGCCGCGCGGCGGAGACGCAGTGGGTCGTGTCCCACATGTCGACGACGACCACCGCGAGGCGCGCGGGATCCCAGTCGTGCCGGACGACGGTGACGGGCTCGCCCGCCGCGGAGCGCGAGCGGAGGGACACGGTCCTGGCGGTCATGCGACGTCCGCGTCCGGCGCGTAGGTGAGGTGGCCGTCCACGAGCCGCGCCGGCGCGGCGAGCCGGTGCGCCTCGGCCGGGCGCTCGTCGCGGATGTGCAGTACCGGCACGCCGAGGGAGACCAGGACGTCCGCGATGAGGCGCCGGTGGCAGCGCCACCACAGGATCTCCGAGCACATGACGACGGTCCGCAGCCCCTGCGCGGCGAGCAGGAGCTCGAGCAGCCCGTCGGCGAACGCGTCGGTGGCCACGTGGTCCGCGTAGGCGCGGAACGCCGGGTGCCGCCAGCCGACGTTCGGCGACGCGGGATCGGGCCGCCGCCGGCCGCCGAGCGCGGGCAGCCAGTGGTAGGCGATCCCGTGCGCCGCGAGCGATGCGTCGAGCGCCGGCGCGGCGTACTGCGGCAGGCGCCGCGAGCCCGGAAAGCGCCGCACGTCGGCGACCAGCTCGACGCCGTGCGCGGCGAGGACCGTCAGGAACACGTCGATCGGCCGCGTGGAGTGTCCCACGGTCCAGACGGTTGGCCACATGGCCGGAAGGTAGCGCGATCGCCAGGCGGCCAGGCGACGCCTAGCTTCCGCTGCGGGCGCGCGCCCGCGCGCCATCCCGCGACGAGAGGTGGCCATGCACCGGCTGGGACGACGCATCCGCGCGGCGGTCGCGATGGGGCTCACGTGGGCCCTGGCCTGGTCCCTGGCCGGCGCCGTGCTGGCGCGCGTGCCCGGCTTCTCCTCCGACCTCCCGTTCGCCCTCCGGTTCGCGCCGCTCGGCTTCGTCTCGGGCGTCGTCTTCGCCGGCATCCTGGTGGGCATCGAGCGCCGGCGCGGGCTCGCGGGCGCGTCGCTCCCGCGCTTCGCGGGGTGGGGCGCCGCGAGCGGCCTGCTGCTGACCGCGGTCATCGTGGGCGGCGCGGCCGTGCGGGGCGGCGACGTGTGGGGCGAGCTGCTGCTGTTCGGCCCTCCGCTCGTCGTCGCGAGCGCGGTCTGCGCCGCGGGGTCGCTGGCCGTCGCGCGGCGGGGCGAGCGGCGCGAGCTGGCGGGCGGCCGCGGGCCCGCGGCGGCCGAGCTCCCGGCGGCGGAGGAGC
>CBHYLO010000125.1:0-9358 GCA_966128675.1 uncultured bacterium
CGCCCGGCGCGGCCGGCCCGCGCCCCCGCCCGCGCCCCCCCCCCCGACGGATGACGCGACCCGATCATCATCCCTTGATCCTGGCCACCAGCGCGTCCGTGAACTCCGTCGTCCCCGCCGTGCCGCCCAGGTCGCGCGTGCGCACCTGGCCGTCCTGGATCTGCGCCACGAAGGCGTCGCGCACGCGCTTGGCGATCGCGTCCTGCTTCATGTGCTCGAGCATCATGCACGCCGCGAGGATCAGCGCGCCCGGGTTCGCGATGTCCTTGCCCGCGATGTCCGGCGCCGTGCCGTGCACGGCCTCGAAGATCGCCGCGTTCGTGCCGATGTTCGCGCCCGGGGCCAGCCCCAGGCCGCCCACCAGCCCCGAGATCAGGTCGGAGAGGATGTCGCCGAACATGTTCGTCGTCACGATGACGTCGAAGCGGTTCGGGTCCATCACCAGGTTCATCGCCATCGCGTCGATGATCCGCTCGTCCATCGCGACGCGCCCCTCGTACTCCTTGGCGATCTGGCGGCCCACGTCCAGGAACAGCCCCTGCGAGAACTTGAGGATGTTCGCCTTGTGGACGATCGTGACCTTCTTGCGGCCGTGGCGCACCGCGTACTCGAACGCGTAGCGCAGGATCCGCTCGGAGCCGCTGCGCGTGATGAGCGCCACGCTCTCCGCCGCCGCCTGCGGGTCGCCGCCGCTCGGCACGTAGTGCTCGATGCCGACGTAGAGCCCCTCGGTGTTCTCGCGCACCAGCACGAGGTCGATGTCGTCGTAGTGCCGCTTGGAGTGCACGAGCGACTGCGCGGGGCGCACGTTCGCGTACAGGTCGAACTCCTTGCGCAGCGCGACGTTCACCGATCGGAAGCCCTTCCCCACCGGCGTCTCGAGGGGCCCCTTGAGCGCGAGCTTCGTGCGGCGGATCGAGGCGAGCGTCGGCTCGGGGATCGGATCGCCGTGCTGCGCGACGCCGGCCTGGCCGGCGACCTGGACGTCCCACTCGATGTCCGCGCCCGCGGCCGCGAGGACGCGGACGGTGGCGTCGGCGATGCTGGGACCGATCCCGTCGCCGGGAATCAGGGTGACTGGCGTGGGCATGTCGAGCGGACGGTGAGGCGCCGCGACGCGGCGCAGACGGATCGGAAGTCGGCGAGGCCGGGGCCGCCGTCGGCGCGCGTCGTGCCGCGCCGCCGGGCGTCCCGCGCGCTCGAAGGCGCGCCGGAAGCTAATCGGAGGCGACCGACGCGTTCCAGACCACGCCGGCACCGCGCCCGCCGCCCCGCGCCGGGGTTGACGCTGGGCGTCCCCGCATCCATAAAGCGCGCCGACGCGCGTGCCCGCGCCACCGCCGGCACGCGCGCCGCCCCGCCCTCCTCCCTCCCGCCACGCCCGCATGTCCGGCATGCCCACGCTGCTCCGCGCCCTCGTCTGGATCGCCGTCGCCGTCACGGGCGCGTTCGCGTTCGCGGTCCTCGCGCTGCGCCGCGGCGAGTCGGTCAACGCCGCCTGGCTCGTGGTCGCGGCGGTCTGCACGTACCTCGTCGCCTACCGCTTCTACGCGCGCCTCATCGCGGCGCGCGTGTTCGCGCTCGACCGCGCGCGGCCCACGCCCGCGGTGCGCCTGAACGACGGCCGCGACTACGTGCCGACGAACCGCTGGGTGGTGTTCGGCCACCACTTCGCCGCCATCGCCGGCCCCGGCCCGCTCGTCGGCCCGACGCTCGCCGCGCAGTTCGGCTACCTCCCCGGCGCGCTCTGGCTCATCGTCGGCGTCGCGATCGGCGGCGCGGTGCAGGACTTCGTCATCCTCGCCTCCAGCATCCGCCGCGACGGCAAGTCGCTCGGCCAGATGGCGCGCGAGGAGATCGGCCCCGTCGCCGGCTTCACCGCGCTCGTCGCGGTGCTCGGCATCATGGTCGTGCTGATCTCCGTCATCGCGCTGGTGGTCGTCAACGCGCTCGGCGAGAGCCCCTGGGGCACCGTCACCGTCGGCCTCACGATCCCGATCGCGCTGCTGATGGGCGGCTACCTGCGCTGGCTCCGCCCCGGCCGCGTGCTCGAGGCGACGGCGATGGGCCTCGTGCTGCTCGTGGGCGCGCTCTACGCCGGCCAGTGGGTGGCCGCGCAGCCCGCGCTGGCGCAGGCGTTCACGCTCCAGCGCACGACGCTCGCCTGGCTGGTGATGGCGTACGGCTTCGCGGCCTCGGTGCTCCCGGTCTGGCTGCTGCTCGCGCCGCGCGACTACCTCTCCGCGTTCGTGAAGATCGGCGTCGTCGTCGCCCTCGCCGCCGGCATCCTGATCGTCCTGCCGCCGCTCGCCATGCCCGCCGTCACGCGCTTCGTCGACGGCACGGGCCCGGTGTTCGCCGGCCCGGTCTTCCCGTTCGTCTTCATCACGATCGCCTGCGGCGCGATCTCCGGCTTCCACGCGCTCATCGCCTCGGGCACCACGCCCAAGCTGCTGGAGCGCGAGGACGACGCGCGGCTGGTGGGCTACGGCGCGATGCTCACCGAGTCGCTGGTCGCGGTGATGGCGCTCGTCGGCGCGTGCGTCCTCACGCCGGGCGTCTACTTCGCCATCAACGCGCCCGCGGGCGTCATCGGCACCACCGCGGCCGCGGCGGCGGCCAAGATCGCGACCTGGGGCTTCGTCGTCACGCCGCTGGAGCTGGAGACGCTGGCGCGGCAGGTCGGCGAGCACTCGCTCCTCTCGCGCACGGGCGGCGCGCCGTCGCTCGCCGTGGGCATGGCGCACCTCTTCTCGCGCGCCCTGGGCGGCGAGGGCGCGATGGCGCTCTGGTACCACTTCGCCATCATGTTCGAGGCGCTCTTCATCCTCACGACGCTCGACGCGGGGACGCGCGTCGGCCGCTTCATGCTGCAGGACCTCGGCAAGCACCTCTGGGCGCCGCTCGGCCGCGTCGCGTGGACGCCCGCCGTCGTCCTCACGAGCGCGGTGTTCGTCGCGATGTGGGGCTACTTCCTCTACCAGGGCGTCACCGACCCCCTCGGCGGCATCAACTCGCTCTGGCCGCTGTTCGGCATCGCCAACCAGCTGCTCGCCGCGGTCGCGCTGTGCGTGGGCACGACCATCATCGTCAAGATGGGCAAGGCGCGCTGGGCCTTCGTCACGCTCCTGCCGCTCGCCTGGCTCGTGGTGGTCACGTTCACGACGGGGCTGATCAAGATCTTCTCGGCCGACCCGCGCCTGGGCTTCCTGTCCCACGCGCGCACATTCGACGCAGCGCTGGCCGCCGGGACGCTGCCCGCGGGCGCGAAGTCGGTCGAGGCGGCGCGCACGATGATCTTCAACGACCGCCTCGACGCGGCGGTCGCGGGCTTCTTCCTCGTCGCGGTGCTGGTGATCCTCGCCGACTCGGCGCGCGAGTGGGTGGCCGTGCTCGCGGGCCGCAAGCCGGCGCGCTCCACCGAGGTGCCCTACGAGCCGACGGTGGCGATGGCCGGCGACTGACGCCGGCCGCCGCCGTCGCCGCTACGCGAGCTTGAGGGCGCGCTTGCCGCGCGCCCGCGCGACCGGCGGCACCAGCATCGCCTCCGCCGCGGTGGGATCCAGCGGACCGGAGAAGAGGAAGCCCTGCCCGTACGCGCACCCCGCGTCGCGCAGGGCGATGCGCTGGTCCTCGTCCTCGACGCCCTCGGCGATCGTGCGCAGCGACAGCGCGCGTCCCAGCGCGACGATGGTGCGCGCCAGCGCGGCCTGCGAGCCGCTCCCGCGCCGCAGCCCCGCGACGAAGCTCTTGTCGATCTTGAGCGTGTCGATCGGGAACGCCTGCAGGTAGCCGAGCGCGGAGTACCCCGTGCCGAAGTCGTCGACGGCGAGGCGGACGCCGGCATCGCGCAGCGCCACGAACCGCTCGCGCGCGAGCTCCGGGCGGTCGAGCATCACGCTCTCGGTGATCTCCAGCAGGAGCTGCGCGGCGTCGAAGCCGGTCTCCGCGAGCACCGCCAGCACCTCGCCCACGAAGCCCGGCTCGTAGACCTGCCGCGCGGAGACGTTCACCGTCAGCGTCAGCGCGCCCTGGCCGGCGGCCGCGCGCGCCGCGTTCCACCCCGCCACGCGGCGACAGGCCTCCTGCATGACCCACGCGCCGATCGACGTGATGAGCCCCGTCTCCTCGGCCACCGGCACGAAGTCCGCCGGCTTCATCGAGCCGCGCGTCGGGTGCTCCCAGCGCACCAGCGCCTCGACGCCGATCACCGCCGCGTCCTGCAGCGTCACGATCGGCTGGTAGGAGATCGCCAGCTCCTCGCGCTCCAGCGCCGCGCGCAGGTCCGCCTCGAGCGCCAGCCGCGCCACGGCCTCCGCGTGCATCGACGGCTCGAAGAACGCGAACCGGCCCTTGCCGCCCGCCTTCGCGCGGTACATCGCGAGGTCGGCGTCGCGCAGCATCGCGTCCGCGCGCTCGACGACCGCGGCGCGCGTCGGCGGCGTGCCGGCGCCCGCGCCCTCGACCGGCGCCGGGCGCGCGATGCCGATGCTGGTGCCCACCACCGCCTCCGCGGTGCCGAGCACGAACGGCGTGCGCAGCGAGGTCAGGATGCGCTCCGCCACCGCGGTCGCGTCGGCGTCCGAGCGGGCGTTCTCCAGCAGCACCGCGAACTCGTCGCCGCCCAACCGCGTCACGAGGTCGCACCCGCGCGTGGCGTTCAGCAGGCGCTTCGACACCTCGCACAGCAGCTCGTCGCCCGCGGCGTGGCCGAGCGAGTCGTTGACGCGCTTGAAGCCGTCGAGGTCGAGCACCATCACGGCCACCGCGTCGGTGTCCGCGGCTGACAGGACCTGCGCGAGCCGCTCGTGCAGCCGCGCGCGGTTGGCGAGCCCCGTCAGCGGATCGTGGTGCGCCTGGTGCGCGAACGCCTCGCGCGAGCAGCGCAGCTCGTCCACCAGCGTGACGTTGTGGATCGCGGTCGTCGCCAGGTGGGCCAGCACCTCGCTGACCTCCAGGTCCGCCTCGGAGTACGCGTCGTCGCGCTCGTTGTGCAGCGCGAGCACGCCGAGCATGCCGTCCGCCGTCTCCAGCGGCGCGAGCAGCACGCTCCCCGCCCGGCGCTCGCCCTCGCTCCCGCGGCGCGCCGAGAGCCGGAGCGCGGTGCGCCGCTCGAGCACGAGCTTCCCCAGCTTCTGCTCCACCAGCGCCGGATCGGAGGCGCCGAGCGGCTGCCAGCAGTCGGACGCCTCGTCGTGCATCGCGAGCGAGAAGGCGTCGAACTCGATCACCTGCCGGCAGGCGTCGCGCAGCACGTCGTGCAGCGCCGCCAGCGAGTCCGCGGCCAGCACGCCGGCCGCCGCGTTCGCGACCGCGCGCATGCGCGCCGCGGTGCCCTGCGCCTCGCTCTGCGCGATCCAGAGCCGCGCCTCGCTCTCGCGCAGCGCCTCGCGCGCGCGCTCGTGCCCCGCCACCTCGGCCTCGTGCTGCGCGATCGCGGTCTCCAGCGCGGCGACGCTCTCGCCCAGCGTCTCGGCGGTGCGGTTGAAGCTCGACGCCAGCAGCCCGAGGTCGTCCGACGAGCGCTCGGGCAGCCGCACGCTGAAGTCCCCGCGCTCCAGCGCCGACAGCGCGGCGCGCGCGCGGCGCGTGCGCAGCGTGTTGATCGCGGGAGCGAGCGTCGCCAGCCAGCCCAC
This sequence comes from uncultured bacterium, assembly GCA_966128675.1. Lineage (GTDB taxonomy): Bacteria > Gemmatimonadota > Gemmatimonadetes > Gemmatimonadales > Gemmatimonadaceae > Roseisolibacter. The sequence goes on from CBHYLO010000125.1 coordinate 5,637, forward strand.
GCCCGCCAGCGCGGCCGCCTCCACCAGCACGAGCCCCGTCGGGAGCTGGAAGCCCAGGATCTGCGAGCTGGAGTAGCGCGCGAGCGGATGGAGCACCGCGACGATCGCCAGCAGCGTGCGCGCCAGCTCGGGGAAGCCGAGCGCGTAGCCGCCGATGACCATCACGTAGAACGGCAGCGCGCCGTAGCCGGCGATGCCGGAGACCGCCGCCATGCCCGCCAGCCCGAACGCGTCGACGATCAGCAGGCGCCACACGTCGTTCGGCGTGTCGCGGTCGCCCTTCACGCGCATCGCGGCGATCGCGTTGGCCGCGCCGACGAGCGCCGGGACGGTGATCACCAGCTGCCACGGCGCCGCGCTGATGTCGAACACGGCGTCGCCGAGCGCGAGCACCATCCCCAGCGTCGCCAGCGACCAGCGCATGTTGATCGACTGGCGATGGCGCGCGCGCAGCACCGTCGCGCGCTCGACCGGCTCCAGTCCGTCGGCGTTGTGGGTCGGCACGGGTCTCGGCAGGCGGTGACTCGCGACGCCCGGGGCGCGCGACGCGACGACGTCCCGCCGGCCGCAGGCCGGATGGCGCCATCAGAGAGGACCTCGACCCACGCGCCACGCTCGGCGTGAAGGCTCCGTCAGGAGTTTCGGCCGCGGGGGGCTGCGACTTGAGTCGCGTCGCACCCGCGGGCGTCGCCGACGGCGGTGGCCCGCTCCGTCAGCCGTCCCGCCGCACGCGCCCGCGGCCGGCCGCCTTGGCGGCATACAGCGCCGCGTCGGCGCGCGCGAGCCAGGCGGCCGCCGTCTCGTCGGGCCGCAGCGCGGCGACGCCGGCCGACACCGAGATCGAGGGCGTGTCCGCGTCGGGCGGGGGCGTCAGCGCGGCGACCAGGCGCTCGGCCAGCCGCTGCGCCTCGTCGGGCGCGACGTCGCGCAGCAGCACCGCGAACTCGTCGCCGCCGATGCGCGCCACGACGTCGGTGCGCCGCATGAAGATCCGCGCCAGGAGCGCCGCGACGCGCTGCAGCGCGGCGTCGCCGGCGGCGTGCCCCGCGTGGTCGTTCAGCTGCTTCAGCAGGTCGACGTCGATCAGCACGAGGCACACGCGCTGGCCCCACAGCCCGTGCAGCGCGGCCGCGTGGTCCAGCGCGGCGTCGAACGCGCGCCGGTTGCCGAGGCCCGTCAGCGGATCGGTGGCGCCCTCGCGGCGCGCCTCCTCGAGCGCGGCGCCGAGCTTGGAGATCTCCTCGCCCAGCTGCGCGATCTGCCGCTCGCGGTCGCGCTCGCGCTGCGCGATCACCGAGCCCAGCTCGCCCACCGCGGCGAGCGCCGCGTCGCGCAGCGTCTCCGGGCTCGCGTCGCTCGCCGCGGCGTGCAGGCGCCGCGCGACCGACGCCGACGCGCGGCCGGCCGCCGCCTCGGCGCCCATCGCCTGATGCAGGCCCTGCACGAGCGTCCAGACGGTGCCGCGCAGGTCGTCGAGCGCGCGGGCGACGTACGCATGCTCCGCCTCCCGCTCCGTGGTCGCGAAGCGCGCCGCGCCGGCCCAGTCGCGGGCGGCCAGGCCGCCGCCGCGCATGCTCCGCCCCGGCGCGTCGTCCGAGCCGTCGTCCGCGGGGTGGCCGAGCCCCGTCGTCAGGTGCCGGCGCCACAGGTCGGCCTGGCGGCGCGCCTCGGCGGCCGGCCGCGCGTCGGTGTCGTGCGCGTACTGCCCCACCAGCTGCACGAGCGTCCCCAGCGTGTCGAGCATCCGTCCGACGGTGGCGTCGTCGGTCGTGGCCGCGTCGTGCGCGGCGGCCGGCGGGGCGACCTCGGGCCGGACGGGGGCGGGCGCGGCCGCGGCGGGCGGCGCGCCGCGGTGGAACCACTGCTTCACGAGCGACACGAGCGGGAAGGACGTGGTGACGAGGCCGAGCCGGCGGCTCGCGCGGCGCGCCGTGACGGGCGTGTCACCAGGCGGCCCGCCCCAACGACGATGCAGGGGCCGGCCGAGAAACGCGGCGGCGCGCCCGGCCGCCGGCTGTGACGCGCGCGACGCGCCAGCTGCGCGCGTGCGGCGACCTGCGGCGACTTGCGCGGGTCCCGCCCGGCCGCGTCATTGGAGCCATGCCCGCTGCGACGCCCCGCCTCGGTTCGACGCTCGCGCGCGTGCGCGAGGTGCTGCACGCGGTGCTCGGCGTCCCGGACTACGACCGCTACGTGCGCCACCTGCGCGCGCACCATCCGGAGTGCGCCGTGCCGACGCGCCGCGAGTTCGAGCGGGAGCGGCTGGCCGCGCGCTACGAGCGTCCCGGCTCCCGCTGCTGCTGACCGACGGGCACCGTCAGCACGAGCAGCAGCGACGCGACCAGCGCCAGCGCCGCGCCGGTGAGGAACGCGGCGGGCGCGCCGCGCCGGTCCCAAATCACGCCGACCACGAGCGACGCGGGCAGCGCCGCGAGGCCGACCGTCAGGTGATACCAGCCGAACGCGGTCCCGCGCGCGTGCGGCTCCACGAGGTCGGCGACGAGCGCCTTCTCCGCGCCCTCGGTGAGCCCGAAGAAGAGGCCGTACACGCCGACCAGCGCCCACACGTGCCAGGCGGCGGCCGCGAACGCGAAGCCCGCGTAGACGCACGCGTACAGCAGCCAGCCGGCGACGATCGTCGGCTTGCGTCCCAGCCGGTCGGACAGCGCGCCGCCCGGCGTGCTCGACGCCGACTTCACGACGTGCAGCGCGGCCCACAGGATCGGGATCAGCGCGACCGGCACGCCCAGCTGCGTCGCGCGCAGGACGAGGAACGCGTCCGTCGAGTTGCCCAGCGTGAACACGAGCACCGCCGCCAGCATGGCGCCGAGCGAGCGGCTTGCGGGCCGAATGCTCGCCCCGGTCGGTGCCACGGCGCGCGGAGGCTGGGGCTCCTCGCGCACCGCGAGGATCAGCACCAGCACCGCCATCGCCGCGGGCACGGCCGCGAGCCAGAACACGGTGCGCAGCGACAGCCCCACGACGCCGAGCAGCACGAACGCGACGAGCGGCCCGATCACCGCGCCCAGGTGGTCGGCGGCACGATGGAAGCCGAACGCGCGGCCGCGCACCTCCGGGGGCACGGCGGCGGCGAGCAGCGCGTCGCGCGGCGCGCTGCGCAGCCCCTTGCCCACGCGGTCGGCGAGGCGCACGGCCAGCACCTGCCCGGCGCCGCTCGCGATCGCCACCAGCGGCCGCGCCGTGGACGCGAGCAGGTAGCCCGCGACGACGAGCGGCTTGCGGCGCGGCAGGCGGTCCGACCACCACCCGCTCGCCAGCTTCAGCAGCGACGCGGTCGACTCGGCCGCGCCCTCGATGACGCCGACCATGCTCGCCGACGCGCCCAGCGCGCCGGTGAGGAAGATGGGCAGCAGCGGCGCGATCATCTCGCTCGACGCGTCGGTCAGCAGGCTGACGGCGGCCAGCGACACGACCGTGCGGCCGAGCCACGCCGGTCGCCGGCCGGGCGGCGTCGCGGCCGGCGGCGGCGCGTCCGGCTGGGCGGTCGGAGACGGGAGGGGCGGCATGGGCGGGTGGTGTGAATGTAGCGGAGTGCGCCGGCGACCCTTGCGGCGTCCCACCGGCGGCCCCAATTCCCTGCAGATGTCACGGCCCTTCTCCGCACCCACCGCCGGCCCCGACGTCGCGCGCGTGCACGACGCGCTCGCCCGCGCCCGCGCGCGGCTCGCGGCGCGCGACGCGGTGACGGTGCGCGACCAGCT
>CBHYLO010000126.1:0-9353 GCA_966128675.1 uncultured bacterium
CGACGTGAGCGACCGCACGCCGTTCGATTTCGTGCACCGCGAGAACGACTTCGTCGACTTCGACCGCGAGCGGCTGCTGCCGAAGCTCCTCTCGACCGAGGGGCCGTACCTGGCGGTGGGCGACGTGAACGGCGACGGGCTGGACGACGCCTACGTGGGCGGCGCGAAGGAGCAGCCCGGCCAGCTGATGGTCCAGGCCCGCGACGGGAGCTTCCGCCGCAGCAACCCCGGCGTGTTCGAGCCGGACGCGATCTCGGAGGACCTGGGCGCGGCGCTGTTCGACGCCGACGGCGACGGGGACCTGGACCTCTACGTCGTGAGCGGCGGCAGCGAGTTCTCGGAGCTCGCGCCCGCGCTGCAGGACCGCCTCTACGTCAACGACGGGCGCGGCGGCTTCCGCAAGGCCACCGGCCAGCTGCCCGAGGAGTACGAGAGCGGCTCGCGCGTGGTGGCCGCGGACTACGACCGCGACGGCGACGTGGACCTGTTCGTCGGCGGGCGCGTGGTGCCGTGGAAGTACGGCGCCAGCCCGCGCAGCCTGCTGCTGCAGAACGACGGGCGCGGCCGCTTCACCGACGTCACCGACCGCCTGGCGCCGGCGCTCGCGCGCGCGGGGCTGGTGACCGACGCGGTCTGGCGCGACGTGGACGGCGACGCGCGCCCGGACCTCGTGGTCGTCGGCGAGTGGATGCCGGTGACCGTCTTCCACAACGCGGGCGGCGGCCGGCTCGCGCCGCTGGCGGTCCCGGGCCTCGCGCAGAGCGAGGGCTGGTGGAACCGCATCGTCGCCGGCGACTTCACGGGCGACGGCCGCGTGGACTTCGTGCTCGGCAACCTGGGGCTGAACACGCGCCTGCAGGCCAGCGCCACGCAGCCGGTGACGATGTACGTGAAGGACTTCGACGGGAACGGCTTCGCGGAGCAGGTCCTGGCGACATACAACGAGGGGAAGGCGTATCCCTTCTCGCTGCGGGACGACCTGATCAAGGCGATCCCGCCGCTGAAGGCGCGCTTCCTCAACTACAAGGACTACGCGCGGCGCACGATCGCCGAGATCTTCCCCGACTCGGCGCTGGCCGGCGCGGTCGTGCGCACCGCGCACACGTTCGAGACCGCGCTCGCCCGCAACGACGGCAACGGCCGCTTCACGCTGGTGCCGCTGCCGCGCGAGGCGCAGCTGGCGCCGGTGTACGGCATCCTCGCCGACGACGTGGACGGCGACGGCCGCACCGACCTGCTGCTGGCCGGCAACTTCGACGGCGTGAAGCCCGAGATCGGCCGCATGGCGGCGAGCTACGGCCTCCTCCTCCGTGGGGATGGGAAGGGCGGGTTCACGCCGCTGCGCGCGTCGCAGAGCGGCTTCCGCGTCCCCGGCCAGGCCCGCGACATCCAGCGGCTCCGCACCCGCGACGGCGACGCCTACGTCGTGATGCGCAACAACGACCGTCCGCTCGTCTTCCGACCCGTCTCCCGCGACTGACGATGCGCCCCCCTCTCCGTCCCCTCCTCCGGCTCGCCCTCCTGACCGCGGCCATCGTCGGCTGCGGCCGCGCGACGGCGACCTCGCGCCCCGCCGCGACCGACGCGGAGCTGCTGCACGGCGCCATGCGGCAGCTCACGAACGTCATCGTCTACGACATCTTCAGCCCGCCGCAGGCGAGCCGCGTGTACGCGTACGCCAGCGTGGCGGCGTACGAGGCGCTGCGGCAGGGCCAGCCCGGCTACCGCTCGCTCGCGGGGCAGCTGCACGGGCTGACGCCGGTCCCGGCGCCCGACTCGGGCGTCGAGCTGTCGCTGCCGCTGGCGGGCGTGCACGCGTTCATGACGGTGGGCCGCGCGCTCACCTTCAGCCGCGCGCGCATGGACTCGCTGCGCGAGGCGACGGACCGCGAGTACCGCCGGCGCGGCCTGTCGGACTCCGTCTACGCGCGCTCCATCGCCTACGGCGAGCGCGTCGCCGACCACGTGCTGAAGTGGGCGGGCGGCGACCGGTTCAAGCAGAGCCGCGGCTACCCGAAGTACACGGTGACCACGGCGCTCGGCCGCTGGGTGCCCACGCCGCCGGCGTACATGGACGCGGTGGAGCCCAACTGGGCGATGCTGCGGCCGTTCGTGATGGACACGTCGAGCCAGTTCCGCCCCGAGCCGCCGCACCCGTTCGACACGCTGCCGACGAGCGCGTTCATGCGCGAGGCGCGCGAGGTCTACGAGACGCGGAAGACGCTGACGGCCGAGCAGCGCGACATCACGGCGTTCTGGGACTGCAACCCGTACGTGATGAACGTGCGCGGGCACGCGATGTTCGCGAGCAAGAAGATCACGCCGGGCGGGCACTGGATGGGCATCGTCGCCATCGCCGCGCGCAAGGCGAACGCCGACGCCCTCCGGTCGGCCGAGGCGTACGCGCGGACGTCGGTCGCGCTGGCGGACGGCTTCATCAGCAGCTGGGACGAGAAGTTCCGCAGCAACGTGATCCGGCCGGAGACGACGATCAACACGTACATCGACCCGGCGTGGGAGCCGCTGCTGCAGACGCCGCCGTTCCCCGAGTACACGAGCGGCCACAGCGTGATCTCGACGGCGGCGGCGGTGGTGCTGACGCAGCAGTTCGGCGACCGGTTCGCGTTCACCGACTCGACGGAGCTGGAGTACGGGCTGCCGGTGCGCTCGTTCACGTCGTTCGAGCAGGCGGCGGCGGAGGCGGCGATCAGCCGGCTGTACGGCGGCATCCACTACCGGCGCGCGATCGAGCAGGGCGCGAAGCAGGGGCGGAAGGTCGGCGAGCTGGTGGTGGCGCGCGTGCAGACGCGCGTGCCGGCGACGGTCGCGGCAGCGCGGACGCGTTAGAGCAGAACCCCACGTAGCATTGGACAGGATTATCAGGATTTGCAGGATCAACAGGATCGATCCCGTGACCTGTCCAGGCCTCCGCATGGCGCGAGAGACGTTGCGTGACGCTGACGATCGAATCCTGATAATCCTGTAAATCCTGTCCAATGCCGTTCACGATCTCGCACGTCGGACAGCCCTCCGCCATGCGCACGGTAGCCTCGCTGGCTGCCGCGCTGCTGCTGACCGCGACGTCTGCCCATGCGCAGGTCACGGCGCCGCCCGGCGCGCTCACGGTCGCGTCCCCCGACGGGAAGAACGTCGCGGGCGTCGGCGTGCAGGACGGCCACCTCGCCTACTACGTGCAGCGCGGCGGCCGCTGGATCATCCAGCCGTCCATGCTCGGCTTCGCGTTCCGCAACGCGCCGGCGCTGCGCGACAGCCTGCGCATCGTCGGCAACGAGCGGCGGGCGTACGACACGACGTGGACGCAGCCGTGGGGCGAGGTGGCGCGGGTGCGCGACCAGCACAACGAGCTGCGCGTCACGGTCGAGGAGCAGTCCGCGCCGCGGCGGCGCTTCGTGGTCGCGGTGCGCGCCTTCGACGACGGCATCGGCTTCCGCTACGAGCTGCCGCAGCAGGCGGCGCTGGGCGAGTTCGAGATCAGCGACGAGCTGACCGAGTTCACGCTGGCCGACAACGCGCGCGCCTGGTGGATCGCCTCCGACCGCCCGCGGCTGGACCGCTCGGAGCAGCTCTACTCGTCGGGCCCCGTGAGCACGCTCGACAGTGTGCAGACGCCGCTGACGATGGCGATGAGCAGCGGCACGCAGGTCGTCATCCACGAGGCGGACCTCGTCGACTACCCGCGGATGTTCCTCGCCGGCCCGCGCATGGAGAGCCGCACGCTGCGCGCGGCGCTGGCGCCGTGGAACGACGGCGTGAAGGTGCGCGGGCGCACGCCCTTCGTGACGCCGTGGCGCACCATCCAGCTCGCCGACCGCGTCGAGCAGCTCGCGCCCTCGCTGCTCGGCCTCAAGCTCAACCCGCCCAGCCGGATCCCCGACACGCGGTGGATCCAGCCGATGAAGTACGTCGGGATCTGGTGGGGGATGCACCTCAACACGATGACCTGGTCGTCGGGGCCGAAGCACGGCGCCACCACCGCGAACACCCGGAAGTACATCGACTTCGCGGCCGCCAACGGCTTCCGGGGCGTGCTGGTGGAGGGGTGGAACACCGGCTGGGACGGCGACTGGATCAAGAACCAGAACGCCTTCTCGTTCACCGAGGCGTATCCCGACTACGACCTGCGCGGGCTCGCCGCCTACGCGAAGTCGAAGGGCGTGGGCCTGATCGCGCACAACGAGACGTCGGGCGGCATCGCCAACTACGAGCGCCAGCTGGAGGACGCGTTCCGGCTCTACCAGTCGCTCGGCATCACCGCCATCAAGTCGGGCTACGTGGCCGACACGGTGGGCGGTGGGCAGTCGCACTACGGGCAGTTCGCCGTGCGCCACCACCGCAAGGTGATCGAGACGGCCGCCAGGTACGGCGTCATGGTGAACGCGCACGAGCCGATCCACGACACCGGCGAGCGCCGCACCTGGCCGAACATGATGAGCCGCGAGGGCGCGCGCGGGCAGGAGTACAACGCCTGGAGCGGCGACAGCGGCAACCCGCCCGAGCACGAGACGATCCTCTTCTTCACGCGGCTGCTGGCCGGCCCGATGGACTTCACGCCGGGCATCTTCGACCTGATGCTCGCCAGCGCCGGCCGGCCGCGCACGCCCGAGGAGTCGCGCCCGCGCACCACGCTGGCCAAGCAGCTGGCGCTCTACGTCGTGCTCTACTCGCCGCTGCAGATGGCCGCCGACCTGCCCGAGAACTACGCGAACCAGCCCGCGTTCCAGTTCATCAGGGACGTCGCGGTGGACTGGGACACGACGCGCGTGCTCGACGCGCGCATCGGCGACTACGTGGCGGTGGCGCGCAAGGCGAAGGGGAAGGACGAGTGGTTCCTGGGCGCCATCACGGACGAGGAGCCGCGCACGCTGGAGGTGCGGCTCGACTTCCTGCCGGCCGGCCGGCGCTACGTGGCGGAGATCTACGCCGACGGCCCGGGCGCCAACTGGCGCGACAACCCGCTGCCGGTGACGATCTCGCGCCAGCCGGTGACCGCCGCGTCGCGCCCGACGCTGCGCCTGGCGCCGGGCGGCGGCGTGGCCGTGCGCATCCGGCCCGCGTCCTGACCGTGGCGTTTCGGCCGCGACTCACGGCGCTCGCCGTCGCGCTGCTGCTGGGCGCGTGCGCGCCCGCCGAGCGGCGGGAGCCGGCCGCGCCGCCGCTGTTCGAGCGCCTGGCGCCGCGCGCCACCGGCGTGACGTTCGAGAACCGGCTGCCCGAGACGGCCGACTTCAACATCCTGAACTACCTGTACTACTACAACGGCGGCGGCGTCGCGGTGGGCGACGTCGACGGCGACGGCCGGCCCGACCTCTACTTCTCGTCCAACCTCGGCGAGAACCGGCTGTACCGGAACCTCGGCGGCTTCCGCTTCGAGGACGTGACCGCGCGCGCCGGCGTCGCCGGGCCGCCGGGGTGGAAGACCGGCGTCACGATGGCCGACGTGAACGGCGACGGCCGCCTCGACATCTACGTCTCGGCCGTCAGCTACCTGGGGATGCGCGGCCGCAACGTGCTGTACGTGAACGACGGCGACGGCACGTTCACCGACCGCACGCGCGAGCTGGGGCTGGAGCACGTCGGCTACTCGACGCAGGCGCTCTTCCTCGACTACGACGCCGACGGCGACCTGGACATGTTCCTGCTCAACCACTCGACGCACAGCGAGCGGTCGATCGGGAGCGGCGCGCGCGCCGACGGCACCGTGCCCGCGGCCGACCGGCTGTTCCGCAACGACGCCGGTCACTTCACGGACGTGACCGAGGCCGCGGGCATCCGCGACGGCGTCGACGGGTACGGCCTGGGCGTGGTGGCGAGCGACTTCGACGGCGACGGCTGCGTCGACCTGTACGTCGCCAACGACTTCCAGGGGAACGACCAGCTCCACCACAACGACTGCGACGGCACGTTCACCGAGATCCTCGGCCGCGCGACGGGCCACACCAGCCGCTTCTCGATGGGCGTGGACGCGGCCGACGTGAACGACGACGGGCGGCCCGACCTGTTCGTGGGCGACATGCTCCCCGAGCGCGAGGACGTGCTGAAGACGTCGGCGAGCTCCGAGACGTTCAACCTGTTCAACCTGCGGCTGCGCGCGGGCTACCAGCCGCAGTACGCGCGCAACACGCTGCAGCTCAATCGCGGCACGGCGGGCGGCACGCTGCGCTTCAGCGAGATCGGCTACCTGGCCGGCGTGCACGCCAGCGACTGGACGTGGGCGCCGCTGTTCGCGGACCTCGACAACGATGGGCGGAAGGACCTCTTCGTCACCAACGGGATCTTCCGCCGCCCGAACGACCTGGACTACATCAACTACGTCGGCAACGACGCCAACCAGGCGGCGCTGGCGCAGGGGATCACGGCGCGCGAGCTGGCGCTGCTGCAGCGCATGCCGCAGGTCCCGCTCCCCAACCACGCCTTCCGCAACGACGGCGACCTGCGCTTCACGAACGTCGCCGAGCAGTGGGGGCTGGGGCAGCCAGGCTTCTCGAACGGCGCGGCGTACGTCGACCTCGACGACGACGGCGCGCTCGACCTCGTGATCAACACGCTCGGCGCGCCGGCGGCGATCTACCGCAACGGCGCGCGCGCGGCCAACGGGAACGCGTACCTCGCCGTGCGCCTGCAGGGAGAGGGCGCGAACACCGCGGGCATCGGCGCGCGGGTGATGCTGCGGCAGGGCGGCGCGATGCAGCTGCTGGAGCAGCAGCCGACGCGCGGCTTCCAGTCGTCGGTCGACCCGCGGCTGCACTTCGGGCTGGGGAAGGCCACGCGCGTGGACTCGCTGATCGTCGTCTGGCCGGACCGCCGCTTCCAGGTGCTCACGAACGTGGCGGCGAACCGCACGCTCACGCTGTCGCAGCGCGACGCCGCCGGCCGCTGGACGCCGCCGCGCGACTCGGCGCCGCCGCTGCTGGCCGTCGCCGACTCCGCGTCCGCGATCGACTTCCGGCACGCCGAGAACGACTTCCTGGACACGGACCGCGAGCCGCTCATGCCGCACCTGCTGTCGGCCGAGGGGCCGGCGCTGGCGGTGGGCGACGTGGACGGGGACGGGCTGGACGACGTGTTCGTCGGCGGCGCCAAGTGGCAGCCCAGCCGGCTGTTCGTGCAGCAGCGCGACGGCCGGTTCGCGTCGCGGGACGACGCGGTGTTCGCGGCCGACAGCGTCGCCGAGGACGTGGACGCGGCCTTCTTCGACGCCGACGGCGACGGGCGGCCGGACCTGTACGTCGTCACGGCCGGCAACGAGTTCTGGGGCGACGCGCCGCAGCTGCGCGACCGGCTGTACCTGAACGACGGCCGCGGGCACTTCCGCCACGTCCCCGACGCGCTGCCGCCGCTGACCGACAACGGCGGCGTCGTGGCGCCGGGCGACTACGACGGCGACGGCGACGTGGACCTGTTCGTGGGCTCGCGGGTCGTCTCGCGCAGCTACGGGCTGACGCCGCCGAGCCACCTGCTGCGGAACGACGGGACGGGGCGGTTCACCGACGTCACGCGCGAGGTCGCGCCGGCGCTGCTGGAGGCCGGGATGGTGGCGTCGGCCGCGTGGATCGACCGCGACGGCGACCGGAAGCTGGAGCTGGTGGTGGTGGGCGAGTGGATGCCGGTGCGCCTGTTCGCGCCGCAGGACGGCCGGCTGGTGGACCGCACGCGCGAGGCCGGGCTGGCCGGCACCGAGGGGTGGTGGAACAGCGTCACCGTCGCGGACCTGAACGCCGACGGGCGGCAGGACCTCGTGCTCGGCAACCTGGGCCTCAACGCCTACGTCACGGCGAGCGACAGCCAGCCCGCCCGGATGTACGTCCACGATTTCGGCGGGACGGGCGTCCAGAAGCAGCTGCTGACCTTCTACAAGCACGGCGTGAGCTATCCGCTGGCCGGGCGCGACGACATCGTCCGCCTGGTGCCGCCGCTGCGCAGCCGCTACCCCAGCTACCACGCCTTCGGAGCCGCGCGCCTGGAGGACGTGTTCGACGCCGCGGAGCTGCGCGCGGCGCGGAAGCTGGAGGCGCGCCAGCTGGCGAGCGCGGTGGCGCTGGCGGGCGCGGATGGTGCATTCACCCTTCGACCGCTGCCGCGCGAGGCGCAGCTGGCGCCGGTGTACGCGTCGCTGGCGCGCGACTTCGACGGCGACGGGCACGTGGACCTGCTGCTCGGCGGCAACCAGTACGGCGTCCCGCCGATGCTGGGGCGCTACGACGCCAGCTACGGGCTGCTGCTGCGCGGCGCGGGCGACGGGCGCTTCACGCCCGTGGACCTGGCCGAGGCGGGCGTCGCCCTCGAGGGGCAGGTCCGGGACCTGAAGGCGATGCGGCGCGCGGACGGCGGCTGGATGATCGCCGTCGCGCGGAATGGCGACCGGCTCCAACTCCTCCGACCGCTCCGCGCCGAGAGCGCACGGCCATGAGCGCCCGTCCATGACGTCCATGACGCAACCCTCCGCGCCGCAGAGCGGCGGCCCCGCCGGCGACGTGCTGACGCTCGTCGCGCCGCTCTCCGGCGTCATCGTGCCGCTGGAGCAGGTACCGGATCCCGCCTTCGCGCAGAAGCTGGCGGGCGACGGCATCTCCATCGACCCGATGAGCGCGCGGCTGCTGGCGCCGTGCGACGGGCGCGTGCTGCAGGTCCACCGCGCCGGCCACGCGCTGACGCTGGAGGCGGCGGGGCTCGAGATCATCATCCACATCGGGCTCGACACGGTCGACCTGAAGGGCGACGGCTTCGCGCCGCGCGTGAAGGCGGGCGACCTGGTGCGCGCGGGCGACCCGCTCATCGACTTCGACGCCGACCTGGTGGCGCGCCGCGCGCGCAGCCTGCTGACGCAGGTCCTCGTGACCAACATGGACCGCGTCGCCGACATCCGGCCGCGCGCGGGCCGCGTGACCGCCGGGCGCGACGCGCTGATGGAGATCGTGCTGCACGCGCCGCTCGGCGCCGCGCCGGCGGCCGCCCTGCCGCAGGGCGAGGTCGTCGAGTCGCGGCCGATCGTCGTCACCGCGGACACCGGGCTGCACGCGCGCCCGGCGGCGACGCTGGCGGCGGCGGCGCGGAAGTTCACGGCCGACGTGCGGCTGGTGAAGGACGGCCGCGAGGCGAACGTGCGCAGCGTCGTCTCGATCATGGCGCTGGAGGTCATGGGCGGCGACGCGGTGACGCTGGTGGCGCGCGGCGCGGACGCGGCGCAGGCGGTCGCGGCGCTCACCCACACGCTCACGACGGACCTCGCGGGCCCGCACGAGCCGGCGTCGGGCGCCGCGGGCGCGGCCGCGGCCCCGGCCCCGCCCGGGGGGGCGCCCCGGCCCGCGGGGGCCGCGCGCCCGCGCGCGGGGGGC
>CBHYLO010000127.1:0-9329 GCA_966128675.1 uncultured bacterium
CGAGTCCCGCACCGGCGGCACGCCGGTCGTCGCCCATCAGACGCGCGTCCCCCCCCACGGGCAACCCCGCCGCGTCGAGCGTCGCGCGTCGCGCATCGCGGGCGGCAGCATCGTCCGCCGAGCGTGGCGCGAGCGCCACGCCGCGCACGCGCAACCCCACCAGCGCCGCGCCGCGCCGGCCGTCGTCGATGACGGCCATCCAGGCGTCGCGCCCCGTGAGCGCGTCCTCCGACGCGGCGCCGTGCGACGCGCGCCGGCGCAGGTCGCCCACCGGCAGCAGCGCGCCGCGCACCGCGGCGAGGCCCAGCACCCAGCGCGCGGCGCCGGGCAGCGGCGTGACGCGCGCGGCGCGCGCGACCTCGCGCACCATCGCCGCGGGGAGCGCGTACGTCCGCTCGCCCACCTGCACGACCAGCACCTCCTCCGCGTCCGCGAGGGCCGCGTCCTCGGCAGCGTCCTCGGCAGCGTCGGCGTCGTCGTGGGCGAGCGCTGGCTCGTCCGACGACGCCGGCGGCACCTCGGCGTCGTCAGGGGAGCGGGTCGTCGTAGAAGCCAAAGACGGAGAGCGGATCGGGGTGGTCGGCCAGCGCGCGGTCGTCCGCCAGCGCCGCCATCGAGCGGCGCAGGTCGTCCGGCAGCGGCGCCCGGAAGTCCATCGCCTCGCCCGACGCCGGATGGCGGAAGCGCAGCCACGCCGCGTGCAGGAAGTGCCGCTGCGCGCCCAGCCCGACCAGCCGTCGCCCGCCCCCGCCGCCGTACGTGTCGTCGCCGAGGACGGGATGGCCCGTGCTGGCGAGGTGCACGCGGATCTGGTGCGTGCGCCCCGTGTGCAGGTGCGCGCGCAGCAGGTCCCCGGCGTCGAACCGGGCGAGCCGCACGAAGTCGGTCCGGGCGGCCTTCCCCCCAGGGACGATCGCCATGCGCTTCCGGTCTCGCGGGTCGCGCGCGATCGGCTTCTCGACCGTGATCCGGTCCTCCTTCAGGTGGCCCCAGCACACCGTCGCGTAGCGCCGCACGACGCGCCGCGCTGCCAGGTCGGCCGACAGGACGCGATGGGCGCGCTCGGTCTTGGCGACCAGCAGCAGCCCCGACGTGTCCTTGTCGATGCGGTGCACGAGGCCGGGGCGCTCCTCCCCGCCCCCGGCGGCCAGCGCCTGCCCGCGCCCCATGAGCGCGTTCACCAGCGTGCCGGTCCAGTTGCCGGGCGCGGGGTGCACGACCATCCCCGCGGCCTTGTCGATGACGACGATGTCGTCGTCCTCGTGGACGATCGACAGCGGGATGTCCTCGGGGACGATCGCGCGGCCGGGCGGCGGCGGGACGTTCACGTCCACGCGCTCGCCGGCGCGCACGCGCCAGCTGGCCTTCTCGCGCCGCCCGTCGACGGTCGTGTTGCCGTTGGCGATCAGCGTCGCGGCCTGCGTGCGCGACAGCCCCACCTGCGCCGCGACGTAGAGGTCGAGGCGCGCGCCGGCGTCCGTGTCGGCGACGACCAGGGCGTGGCGGCCCGGCGCCGCGGTCGGCGTCTCGTCGTCGGCGTCGTCGAGGAGCTCGTCCGGCTCGGGCCCGACGTCCGGACCCGTCACCGCTCGGCGGCGACGCCGGCCGCCGCCTGCTGCGCGTGCAGCCGCGACTCGAAGCGCCAGAGCATCAGCACCAGGCACGCGGCGCCCAGGCTGACCGCCGTGTCGGCGAGGTTGAACGTCCAGAAGCGCACGTCGCCGATGCCGACGTCGATGAAGTCCACCACGCCCTCGGGCGAGCGGATGCGGTCGACGAAGTTGCCGATCGCGCCGCCGATGACGGTCGCGATGGCCAGCTTGAGCGGGCGCTCGCCCGCCGGCAGGCTGCGATAGAGGCGGATCAGGAAGCCGACGATGAGCACCGTCAGCACCATGAACACCCAGCGCGACGCGTCGCCCAGGTGCATGCCGAACGCCGCGCCGGGGTTGTACGTCAGCGTGAAGCGCAGGACGTCGCCGATGATGTCGTGCGGCGTGTGCCGCGGCAGCAGGTGCCGCTCGGCGAGCAGCTTGGTGCCCTGGTCGAGCGCGACGACGACCGCGGCCAGGACGACGGCCGCGCGGGCGGTGGAGCGCTCGGTGTCCGCGTCGAGCGCGGGATGCGAGCCGGAGGAGAGGGACATGGTGCGGGGCGTCTCAGGGCGCTCTCAGGGCGCGTCGGCCGGATCCGGCAGCGCGGCGGGGGCGGAGGCGGGAGCCGGGTCGGCGGCGTCGTCGGGCTCGCCCCAGAGCGCCCACGCGAGGAGCGCGGCGCCACCGGTCACCGCGACGTCGGCGATGTTGAAGGTGGGCCAGCGCGCGGCGCCCACGCCGACGTCGATGAAGTCGACCACGCCCTCGGGGGAGCGCAGCCGGCAGATCGCGTTCCCGACGGCGCCCGCGCACACCAGCGCGAGCGCCAGCGTGCGGACGTTGTCGCGGTCGCGGGTCGTGCGGTAGAGCGACCAGAGCACGCGCAGCACGACCGCCGTCAGCAGCAGGAACACCCAGCGCGAGTGCTCGCCGACGTGCAGGCCGAACGCGGCGCCGGGGTTGTACACGAGCGTGAAGCGCACCGCGTCGCCGAACACCTCGTGCGGGAAGCCGCGCGGCACCAGCGCGTACGCGGCGATCAGCTTCGTCACGAGATCGACGAGGACGATCAGCACGGCGACGGGCCAGAAGACCACGCCGTTCGTGCTGATCTCGCCCTCGGCGACCGACGCGGGGCTCCGGTCGGACACGGCGTCAGCCGCCCTTCTTCCCGTCTTCCTCGCGCTGCTTGCAGTCGATGCAGTAGCGCGCGTGGGGGAGCGCGTCGAGGCGATCGTACGCGATCTCCCCGCCGCACGAGTGGCACTTGCCGAACGTCTCGGGCGAGCGGTACAGCCGCCGCAGCGCCTCGTCGATGTGCCAGAGGAAGCGGCCCTCCTGGCTGGCGAAGAGGAACGCCTTCTCGCGCTCCATGGCGTCGGTGCCCTGGTCCGCCATGTGGAACGAGTACGAGCTCAGGTCGCCGTCGGACTCCTGCGCGCTGGCGCCGAACGTCTCGCCGTGATGCCCGAGCTCCTTGAGGACGCGCTTCCGCTCCTCGAGCAGGCGCTTCTCGAAGTGGGACAGCTGCTTCTTGGTCATCGGCTTGAACTTCTTGTCGGCCGAGGGCTCCGGCGCCTTCGCGGCTGCCGCCTTGGTCCCGCTGCTGGGCATCAGGATGGGTCCTTGCTCAGGGTGACGTGCACCTCCGCCCCGTCGAGGTCGAAGGACTGCGTCCAGGTCTGGGGGGGCACAGTTGCATCTGCCGCGCCGGCCGCGGGCTTTCCGGCCGCGGCACTGTCGGGGCCTGCGTCGCTACCGATGGTGCTGTCTACGTCCGTGCCCACCGCGAGGTGTCGGGCCAGCACCTCCCCCGCGATGTACTCCCGATGCGTCCGCGCGGCGGCCTCGACCTCGGAGCCGCCCCGGATCGCGAGACGGACGCGGTCACTGACCTCCAGCCCGGATTCCTTGCGGAGGCGTTGTACCCGACTCACCAGCTCGCGAGCCATCCCCTCCTCCCGCAGCTCCGGCGAGATCCGCGGGTTGAGGGCGACCACCACCCCGCCCTCCTCCTCCACGGCGTACTCGCCCGTCGCGCGGCGCAGGATCGCCAGCTCCTCGGGCTGCAGCAGGTGGTCGCTCCCCTCCACGGAGATGGCGACCGGCTCGCCGCGCTCGAAGGCGTGCAGGGCGTCGGCCCCCAGCGCCGCGACGGCCTCGGCCGCCAGGGGGGTCGCCTTGCCGAAGCGCTTCCCCAGGACCCGGAAGTTGGGCTTGGCCTCCAGCGTCACCAGCGAGTCGCCGCTCTCGGCCCAACGCACGGCCTTCACGTTCAGTTCGGTCCGGAGCAGCCCGTCCAGCTCGCGCGCCAGCCGTGCGGCCTCCGCGCCCTCGGCGCCCATCGGCACGGGGAGGACGCAGACCACCTCGGCCAGCGGCTGCCGGACGTTGATCCCCACGCCCTCGCGCGCCGCGCGGCCCAGGTTGGCCAGCCGGCGGATCCCCGCCATCGCGGCCTCGAGCGCGGGCTCGGCCACCACGGCCGGGTCGGACGCCGGGCGCACGTAGCCCGCCAGGTGCACGCTCTCGCCGGCCAGCGCGCGGTGCAGCCAGTCGGTGATGAAGGGCGCGAACGGCGCCAGCAGGCGCGCGGTCACCAGCAGCACCTCGCGCAGCGTCGCGAACGCCGCGCGCTCGTCCGCCGACGTGCCGTCGCCCCAGTACCGCGCGCGCGACAGCCGCACGTACCACTTGGAGACGTCGTCGTCGAAGAACTCCATCACGCGCCGCGCGGCGAGCGTGGCGTCGTACTGCGTCAGCAGCGCGTCGGCCTCGCGCTCCACCGTCGCCAGCCGCGACAGCACCCACCGGTCGAGCAGCGGGCGCTGGGCCGGCGCCGGGTCCGCGTCGCTCGGCGACCAGCCGAAGTTCGCGTACAGCGCGAAGAACCGGTACACGTTCTTCAGCGTGACCAGGAAGTTGCCCGCCGTCTGCCGGATGGCCGACTCGTCGAAGCGCCGCGGCACCCACACCTGGCTGGACGAGACGAGGAAGAGCCGCGCCGCGTCCGCCCCGTGGCGCTCCATCACCTCCCACGGGTTGACGACGTTGCCCTTGCTCTTGGACATCTTCTGCCCGGTCGCGTCGAGCACGAGGTCGTTGACCACGACGGCCCGGTACGGGGCCGCGCCGTCACTGCCGTTGTTCGGCAGCGCATCCCCCAGCCCGGTGGCAATGGCCAGCAGCGAGTAGAACCACCCGCGCGTCTGGTCCACGCCCTCGGCGATGAAGTCCGCCGGATACTGCGTGGCCACGACGTCCCGGTTCTCGAACGGGTAGTGCCACTGCGCGAACGGCATCGACCCCGAGTCGAACCAGGTGTCGATCACGCTCGGCACGCGCCGCATGGTGCCCGTGCCGCTGGCCGCGGGCCACGTGTACTCGTCGACGTGCGGCTTGTGCGGGTCGAAGTCCTCGGGCAGCGCGCGGCCGACCTTGGCCGCCAGCTCCGCGTACGAGCCGACGACTTCGATCTCGTTCGGATCGGCGTCGTTCACCCACACCGGCAGCGGCGTGCCCCAGTACCGGTCGCGCGACACCGCCCAGTCGATGTTGTTCTCCAGCCAGCTGCCGAAGCGCCCGCTGCCCACCTCGGGCGGGTTCCAGTCGACCGCGTCGTTGCGCGCGATCATCCGGTCGCGGTACGCCGTCGTGCGCACGAACCACGAGTCGCGCGCGTAGTACAGCAGCGGCGTCCCGCAGCGCCAGCAGTGCGGATAGCTGTGCAGCTCCTGCTGCGCCTTCCACAGCGCGTCGCGCTTCTTGAGCTCCTCGATGATGAGCGGATCGGCCTTCTTCACGAAGGTGCCGCCGACGACCGGGATCGCCGCGTCGAACTCGCCGCGGCCGTTCACCGGCTGCACGAACGCGAGCCCGTGGCGCTGCCCGGCCGCGTAGTCGTCGGAGCCGAACGCGGGCGCCATGTGCACCACGCCCGAGCCGTCGTCGGCCGACACGAACGACTCGGCCACGATCAGCTCGCGCTCGCCCTGCTCGGGATACGCGACCCAGTCCAGCGGACGGCGGTAGCGCATGCCCGCGAGCGCGCTGCCCGGCATCGTCGCGACGACGTCCCAGCGGTCCGCCCAGTCGGCGCCGAGCACGCCCGCCGCGCGCGCCTCGGCGAGGACGATCGTCCACTCCGCACCCGTCTTCTTGCGCAGCTCGACGTACGTCAGCTCGGGGTTCACCGCGAGCGCCGTGTTGGACACGAGCGTCCACGGCGTCGTCGTCCACACGATGATGCGGCGGCGCTGCGGGCCGTCGTGCACCAGGTCCAGCGCGACGTACACGCTCGGATCCTCGACGTCCCTGTAGCCCAGCGCGACCTCGTGCGACGAGAGCGCGGTGCCGCAGCGCGGGCAGTACGGCAGGATCTTGTGCCCGCGGTAGAGCAGCCCCCTGTCGAACAGCGTCTTCAGCGCCCACCACACGCTCTCGACGTAGTCGTGCGTGTAGGTGACGTACGGCTGGTCGTAGTCCAGCCAGTACGCCATGCGCTCGGAGAGCTGCTCCCACTCGCCGCGGTACTTCCACACGCTCTCGCGGCAGAGGCGGTTGAACTCGGCCACGCCCACCCGCTCGATGTCCTGCTTGCCGCTGATGCCGAGCTGCTTCTCGACCTCGATCTCGACGGGGAGGCCGTGCGTGTCCCACCCCGCCTTGCGCGGCACGAAGTACCCCTGCATCGCGCGGTGGCGGCAGAAGAGGTCCTTGATCGTGCGCGCGAACAGGTGGTGGATGCCCGGGCGCCCGTTGGCCGTCGGGGGTCCCTCGAAGAAGACGAACGGCTTCGCGCCGGCGCGCGCGTCCTGCACGCGGTGGAAGAGTCCCTCCTCCTTCCACTGCGCGAGCAGCTCCTGCTCCTGCGCGTGCGGCGCCGCGTCGGCGGGCAGCGACGGGAACGTCCCGCTGGTCGTGGTGCTCGTTGCGTCGCTCACGGCGTGTCCTCCCCCTCCAGTCGCGCCAGCACGCCGCACACGACGTCGGCCAGCGCCGGCTCGGCGCGGCGCGCCACGGCGATGATCTGCTCCACGGTCGCCGGCTCCAGCGCGTCCGGCAGGCACTGGTCGGTGATGATCGAGAGCCCCAGCACGCGCATCCCCGCGTGCCGCGCGACGATCACCTCGGGCACGGTGGACATCCCCACCACGTCGCCGCCGAGCGCGCGCAGCATGCGGTACTCGGCCCGCGTCTCGAGGTTGGGGCCGGCGACGGCGACGTACACGCCCTCGCGCAGCGTCGCGCCGCGCGCCAGCGCGACCTCGCGCGCGATCGTGCGCAGCGCGGCGTCGTACGGCTCGGACATGTCCGGGAAGCGCGGGCCCATCGCGTCGTCGTTGGGCCCCACCAGCGGGTTGTCGCCGATCAGGTTGATGTGGTCCGCGATCAGCATCAGGTCGCCCGGCGCCCACAGCGGGTGCATCCCGCCGCACGCGTTCGACACGACGAGCGTCGGCGCGCCGAGCGCGCGCAGCAGCCGCACCGGGAAGGTGACGTCGGCCAGCGCGTAGCCCTCGTAGCGGTGGAAGCGGCCCTGCATCGCGACCACGCGGCGGCCCGCCAGCGTGCCGCACAGCAGGCGCCCCGCGTGCGACTCCACCGTCGACAGCGGCATCCCCGGGATCGCGTCGTACGGGATCGCGACGTCGACGGCCATCCGCTCGGCCAGCCCGCCGAGGCCCGTGCCCAGGATCACCGCCGCCTCGGGCACCGCGTCCCACCGCGCGCGCACGGCCGCCACGGCCGCGGCCAGGCGCGCGCGCCCCGCCGCGAGCGCGTCGGAGACCGTCGCCGTTCCCTGCACCACCTCGTGTCCCGTCGCCGTCATCCCGGTCCCTGCTCCTGCGTCTCGTCGTCCGTGCCCGGCGCGGCGTGCGCGTCGCGGGGCAGCACCTCCGCCCCGTCCATCGCGAACGGATCGCGCGCGGCGGGCGACGTCGCGACGCCGAACGCCGACTCCAGCTCGGCCGCGACGGCCTCCAGCGCGCTCGCGTCCAGCGGGTGCGCGTCGCGCATCGACGCGCCGCCCGCCTCCAGCGCGCGCGGGCGCGTCACCGGCGGCGGCAGCGTCCGCTCCTCCGCGGCCGACAGCTCCGCCAGCTGCCGCTCCGCCAGCAGGCGCAGCTGCGCGATGTACGTGCGGTGCACGCGGTCCAGCCCCGCGATCTCCTCCTCCACGCGGCGCTGCTCGCCGCGCAGCTGCTCGACGTGGCGGCGCGCGCCCTCCTCGGCCTGGCGGCGGATCTCGTCCGCCTCCGCGCGCGCCTCGCGACGGATGAGGTCCGCCTCGCGCTCGGCCGTCTCCCGCGTCTCGCTGCGGAGCTGCTGGGCCGAGATGAGCGCCTCGTTGAGCGCGCGGTCGCGGTCGCGGAAGGCGCGCAGCTGCTCGTGGAAGTTGCGCGCCTTGTTGTCCAGGTCCTGGACGGCGCGCGCGAGCCGCTCGAGCTCCGCGGCCACCTGCTCGCGGAACTGCTCGACGCGCGCCTTGTCGTAGCCGCGGAGGGCGGCGCCGAAGTCGTAGCGCCGCACGTCGAGGGCGGTCAGGCGGAAGGTGTCGTCGGTCATCGGGGCGGACGCGGCGGGAACGGGGACCGACGAAGATAACCGGGGCGCCCGCCCCGGCGTCAGCCGCCGGTTCGGCCGACGTTCGCCCCCCGTTCGCCCCCCGTTCGTCCGCCGTCGGCGGCCCGTTCAGCCGCGGGCGCCGAACAGCAGGGTCCCCAGGCGCACCATCGTCGCGCCCTCCTCGACGGCGACCTCGTAGTCGCCCGACATCCCCATCGACAGCTCGGCCGCGGGATGGCCGGCCTCCAGCAGCGCGGTGCGGGCCTCGCGCGCGCCGGCGAAGGTCGCGCGCAGCACGCGCTCCTCGGCGTCGAACGGCGCCATCGTCATCACCCCGCGCACGACGACGCCCGGCAGGGTGGTCAGCCGCTCCGCCTCGGCGCGCACGTCGTCGGGGCCGTAGCCGCCCTTCGACGTCTCACCGCTGACGTTCACCTGCAGCAGCACGTCGATCGGGCGCTGGCGGCGCACGCCCTCCTCGTGCAGCGCGTCGGCCAGCCGCGCGCTGTCCATCGAGTGCACGAGCGCGAAGCCGTCGAGCTGCCTCACCTTGTTGCGCTGGAGGTGGCCGATGAGGTGCCAGCGCACGGGCACGTCGACGTCGGCCATCTTCTGCAGCGCTTCCTGCACGCGGTTCTCGCCCACGTCGTGCAGGCCGGCCGCCCACGCGGCCCGCACGGCGTCCGGCCCGTGCGTCTTGGTCACCGCGACCACGGCGACGTGCTGCTGGTGGCCGCCGCGCGCGACCGCGCCGTCGATCGCCGCGCGCACCGCGGCCAGTCGCTCCGCCAGCTCGGGATATGGCATGCGCGCCAGTCTACCAGGCGCGGCACGCCGTCTCAACCCGCGCCTCCGCCGGCGGCGCCGGCGCGGCGAGCGACAGCTCGGCCAGCGCGAGCGCGGCGCAGGCCAGCTGCCGCTGCGCCCACGCGGGCACGCGGTCGCCGTCGGCGCGCGCGGGCCGGGCCAGCAGCGGCGCGACACGCATGGCCGCGCGGCGCGTGGCCGCGGTGTCCACGGCCGTCACGAGCGCGGCGCGCGCGGTGCCGTCGCCGGCCGGCACCGTGCCGCCCGCCGACGCATCGTCCCCGCGCACGACGACCGCGCCGCGCAGCGTCCACGGGCCGCCGCCGCGCGCCACGGGCGTCACCGCGAGCGAGGCCG
>CBHYLO010000128.1:0-9279 GCA_966128675.1 uncultured bacterium
GAACGATGGGGCGTGAGACGAAAAGGCGGACCCTTCGGCTCGAAGCTTCAAGCCAGAGGGTCCGCTCTACCGTCTCACGCGTCATCGTCCTCCGCCTTCCCGTCCTCCGCCGTTCCGTCCTCCGCCGTCTCGCGCTAGAAGACGCGCACGAGATTCTCGTCGAGCTTCGCAGGGTCCCCGATGTACGCCAGCCGCAGGTCGTGCAGGTACTGCCGCGCCACGCGCCGCACGTCGTCCGGCGTCACCGCGCGCAGCTCCTCGACGAAGCGCGCCGCGCGGCGCCAGTCGCCGCGGTAGAGCTGCGCGCGCGCCAGGAAGTTCGCCTGGTCGGCGTTCGTCTCGTTGTCGAGGAAGTACTCCGTGATGAACTGCTGCCGCAGCTGGTCCAGCCCGCGCGGCGTGATCCACCCTTCCTGCAGGTTGCGCAGCTCCTCGCGCATGAGGGCGAGCGTGGTGCGCGGATCGACCGTCGTCACGTACACGCCGCCCGTCGCCACCGCGCGGTCCACGAACGGCGCGTGCACGGCGTACGACAGGTTGCGCTTGCTGCGGATCTCGGCGAAGAAGCGGCCCGAGAGCACGGCCGTCGCGATGCGCAGCGGATAGTAGTCCGGGCTCGCCGCGCTCGGCCCCGGGAAGTAGCCGAGGAGGTAGTTCGTGGGCAGCTCGCGCCGCTCCACCGCGACGCCCGACGGCTGCGCGGTCGGCGGCGCGGGCGGCGTCCACGTGTAGCTCCCCTTCGGCAGCGTGCCGAGCGTGGTGGAGACGAGCCGCTCGATGCGCGCGCGGTCGACGTCGCCGACGACCACCAGCAGCATGCGCGACGTCACCATCTGCTCCTGCCGGTACTTCCGCAGGTCGGCGATCGTGATGCGGCGCAGCGACGCCTCGGTGCCGCTGGGCGCGATGCCGTACGGGTGGCCCGCGAACGCCAGCGAGTCGGCCAGGTACTCGAGCTGCGCGTCGGGGCTGTCGCGGCGCTGGCGCACGCCGTTCAGCAGCTGGCCGCGCAGCAGCTCCACCTCGCCCGAGTCGAGCGCGGGGCGCAGCAGGCGGTCGGCGAAGATCGCCCACGTCGAGTCGAACGTCGCCGACGTGCTGCGCAGCGCGAACGTCGTCCAGTCGTGGTCGGGATCGACGCCGATCAGGCTCCCGAGCCGCGCCATCTTCTCGCGCAGCTGCTCGCGCGGATACGCGACCGTGCCGCGCTCGCTCGCCTCCAGCAGGAACGGCTCGAGCCCCGCCTGCTGCGCCGGCACCTGCCGCGTGCCGCCCAGCAGGTAGAGGTTCGCGGCGACGACCTCGTTGGACGTGACGCGGCGGAGGATGACCTGCAGGCCGTTGACGTCGAACGACGTGGTGTTGGTGTCGGCGGGGGCGACCATGCCCGACACGTGCCCGTTCGCGGCGGCCGTCCGAGCGCCGAGCGCCGAGCGCCGAGCGATCGTCTCCATTCGCCGCTCGGCGCCCGGCGCTCGCTCCGCCTGCGCGAACGCGCTCGTGTTCAGCGCGAGGAGCGCTACGGTGAGGGAGAGCATACGGCGCGTCACGGCACCACCCCCGCCGCCGTCGCCTTCTTCCACACGCCCGCCAGCTCGCCCTCGGTGAGCTTGAGCGCCGCGCGGTCCTCGGGCGACAGCAGCACGCCCGTGATGCGCGGCTTGCCGACGATGTACTTCGCGGCGTAGCCCTGCAGGTCCGCCGGCGTCTGCTTCGCCATCTCGTCCACGTAGCCCATGAAGTAGTCCAGGTCCGCCACCGCCCACCAGAAGCCGATCGTGTGCGTCAGCCCGCTCGTGCGCTCGGCGCCGAGCGCGCTCTCCATCGCGCGCTGCGCCTTCACCGCCACCAGCTCGTCGGCCGTGAAGTAGCCCGGGTCGTCCAGCTTCTCGATCTCGTCGCGCAACGCGGCCAGCGCCTCGCGCAGCTTGGCCGGATCGGCCTGGCCGCTGATCGTGATCGGGCCCACCTGGTCGAGCGTGTAGTAGTTCACCGCCACGCCCTGCCACAGCCCGCTGTCCACGAGGCGGCGCTGGAAGCGCGAGCCCGGCGTGTTGAGCGCGTCGCTGAACACGTCCGCCGTGTACGTCGCCGCGCGGTCCTTCCGCACGCTCGGCCCCTGCCACTGCACGAGCACCGTCACCGCGCTCACGCCCGCCTCGGCGATCACGCCCTCGTCGGCGGTGAGCGCGGGGATCGGCGGGATGGGCGCGTCGGCGAACGGGTCGCCGCCCTTCGCCCAGTCGCCGTACCAGCGCTCCGCCCACGTGAACACGGAGTCGGGGATCACGTCGCCCGTGACGACGAGCGCCGTGTTGTTCGGCACGTAGTAGCGCTTCTGGATCTCGCGCATCTTCTCCGGCGTCACCGTGCGGATCACCTGCCGGTCGCCGATGATGTTCTTTCGCGAGAACTGCCCGGGGTAGAGCCGCTTCGTCAGCTCGTTCTGGAAGCCGAAGGCGGGGTTCGCCTCCTGCCGGTCGTACTCGCCGAGCACGACCTCCTTCTCGCGCGCCAGCTCGTCGGCGCGGAAGAGCGGCGCGCGCAGCGCGCTGGCGACCGCGCGCATCGCCGCGGGGAGCGAGTCGGCGGGGAGCGTCATGTAGTAGTTCACGCGCTCCTCCTGCGTCGTGCCGTTGAACACGGCCCCGAGCTCGGTGGCGCGCTGCGTGAACTGGTCGGGCGCCGGGAACTGCTGGCTCGCCTTGAAGAACATGTGCTCGTACATGTGCGCCAGCCCCGCGTAGTCGGGCGGCTGCGTGTACGAGCCGTTCTTCACGTCCACCTCGACGGTGGCCAGCGGCACGCCGTGGTTCTCGACGACGATCACCTCCAGCCCGTTCGGCAGCACGCGGCGGCGGATGACCTTCTCGAGCTCCGCGCGCGACTGCGCGGCGGCCGGCGCGGCCGGCGCGGCGGCGGCCGCGAGCAGCAGCGCCGCGAGCGGCAGGGCGCGTCGCCACGGGGAGCGCGACGCAGGCGGTTGGACGATCGTGTGCGCGTTCGTGGGCACGAGCGACGGGGCGGATGGACGGGCGATGGACGGACGTTCGGCGACGGCACGAGGGCCGGACGACGGCGTCCGGCCCCCGGGAAGGTGGCGCGACGGCGACGAGCGGGACAGCGGGACGCGGTCCGGAAGGGCGGGCGCAATGCCCGTTCCGCGCCGCTGGCGACCGCCCAGGGGCGTCGTTTGGTTTCGGTTCATGACGTCCACGCTGCCAGCAGGCGCCGACACGGCCGCCGCCCCGACCACCGCCACGCCCCTCACCGACGACCAGCTCGACGCGCTGCGCGAGCGCCTCGGCGCCGACCGCGTGCGGCGCGGCGTCCGACTCGCCCAGTACACCTCGTTCCGCATCGGGGGTCCGGCCGACGCCCTCTACACGGCCCGGTCCGCCGACGAGCTGGCAGCCGCCATCCTCGCGGCGCGCGAGCTGGGCCTCCCGCACTTCCTGCTCGGCCTCGGCGCCAACATCCTCGTCGGCGACAAGGGGTACCGCGGGCTGGTGATCCGCAACGCGGCGCGCCACTTCCGCATCCGCCCCGACGGCGACACGGGGCACCTGTGGGCGGAGAGCGGCGCGATCATGCAGGACATCATCCTCGAGGCGGTGGAGCGCGGCTGGAGCGGGATCGAGCACTACATCGGCATCCCGAGCACGGTCGGCGGCGCGATCTGGCAGAACCTGCACTTCCTCTCGCCGGCCCCCGAGCGGGAGCGCACGATGTTCATCGCCGAGGCGTTCGAGAGCTGCGAGATCCTGTCGGAGGAGGGGGAGCGGAAGGTCGTGGACGCCGACTACGTGCAGTTCGGCTACGACGACACGGTCTTCCACCACCGCCGCGACATCGTGCTGAGCGCGACGTTCCGGCTGCAGAAGGGCGACCCGGACCGGCTGCACCGCATCCTGCACGAGAACCTGTCGTGGCGCGGCGCGCGGCACCCGTGGCTGCAGATCCATCCCAGCGCGGGCTCGATCTTAAAGAAGATCGAGGGCGTCGGCGCGGGACGGCTGGTGGACCAGGCGGGGCTCAAGGGCCACCGCCACGGCGGCGCGCAGATCTCGCCGATGCACGCGAACATCGTCGTCAACCGCGGGAAGGCGACGGCGAGGGACGTGCGCGAGCTGATCGCGCTCGCGCAGCGCGCGGTGGAGGAGAAGTTCGGGCAGCGGCTGGAGCCGGAGATCGGGTTCATCGGCGAATTCTGACGGGCGCGGTGAGGCGGAGGACGGTGAGGCGGAGGACGGAACGGCGGAGGACGATGGGGCGTGAAACGAGAAGGCGGACCCTTTCAGCTTGAAGCTTCAGGCCAAGGGGTCCGCTTCATCGCTGCACGCCGTTCCGTCCTCCGCCTTTCCGTCCTCCGCCGCATCGTTCTCCGCTCCCTCGTTGCCTCCCCCGCCCGGCCGCGCTTGACACCTCCGCCGGCCACCCGCAGCGTGGGCGGGCGTCGGGAACCGTGCGGACCCCGGACGGAGGCCACAGGCCATGAGCGCGCCCATCAGCAACCCGCTGTCGTCCTCCACGCCGTCGTCATACGACGCCACCAGCGATCGGGACGTCGAGGCGAACACGCGCATCGTCCAGCAGGCGATCGCGGCCTTCCAGCGCGGCGACATCCCCGCGCTGCTGCAGACGATGACCGACGACATCGCGTGGCACATCCCCGTCGTCGAGCACGCGGCGTACACGGGGCCGCGCCACGGGCGCGAGGCGGTCGCGGGCTTCTTCGCCGACCTCGCGCAGCACCAGACGCCGCGCCGCTTCGAGCCGCGCCAGTACATCGCCCAGGGCGACGAGGTGGTGGTCCTCGGCCACTACGCGTGGGACGTCGTGCCGACCGGGCGGCAGTGGGAGGGCGACTACGCGCACGTGTTCACCATCCGCGACGGGCACATCGCGCGCTTCCGCGAGTACATGGACACGGGGCGGGCGGCGGCGGCGTTCCGGCCGGATCGGTGAGGCGGAGGACGGAACGGCGGAGGACGGAACGGCGGGGGACGATGGAGCGTGAGACGGTGGGGCGGACCCTTCGAGCTTGACGCATCAAGCCGATAGGTCCGCCCCACCGTCTCACGCTCCATCGTCTTCCGCCCCATCGTCGTCCGCCCCATCGTCCTCCGCCCCATCGTCCTCCGCTTCTCCGTCTCCCGCCGCTCCGTCCTCCGCCCCATCGCGCCGGCCCTTGCGGCCGGCAGTCGCGCGCGTGAACACTGCGACACGCCCACGGCGTCGTCGCCCGGGCCGCTCCCGTCTCCGTCGCCCGCGACCCCGGCGTGTCGTCGACCGTGCTGCCGTCCACCGCGGCTCCGTCCACCGCGGCCCCGTCCCGTCCCGGCCCGCCCGTCCCCGAGGCGGTGGCCGCCGCGATCGCCGGCCTCCTCGCCGACGCGCCGCTGGTCGACGCGCTCATCGCGTACCTCCCGCTCGGCGTCGTCGTCGTGAATCCCGCGGGCGAGCTGGTGGCCGCGAACGCCGCCGCCCGCGCGCTGCTCCCCGACCAGCTGCCGCCGCGGCCCCTCGAAGGGCGGCGCGCCGACGGCCGGCCGCTGGCCGCGCACGAGTGGCCGCTGGCGCGCGCGCTGGCGCACGGCGAGACGGTGGCGCCGGAGCCCGTCGCGCTCACGCGCGCCGACGGCCCGCCGCGCTGGCTCGCCATGGGCGCGATGCCCGTCGGCGCGTCGCAGGGGACGATCGTCGCCGGCGTGCTGACGCTCGACGACGTCACCGGGCGCCGCGACGCGGAGGCCGCGCTCGACGACGCGCTGGAGGGCATGTCGGACGCCTTCTTCGCCTACGACCGCACGCTGCGGCTCGTGCGCCTCAACGGCGCCGCGCGCCGCTGGATCGCGGAGGAGGGGATCGATCCCGCGGCGGTGGTGGGCCGCGTGGTCTGGGACGCGCTCCCCGACATCGTGCGCGAGCCGCTCGGCGACGCGCTGCGCCGCGTCGTCGCCGACGGGACGCCCACCATCGTCGAGTCGTGCTCGCCGCGCACGGGGCGCTGGGTGGAGGCGCGGCTCTACCCCACCGCGACGGGCGTCGTCTGCTACTCGCTGGACGTCAGCGCGCGCAAGCGCCTGGCCGCCGACGCGGCGGCCGAGCAGGCGCGCCTGTACGAGGCGGAGCGCGCCGCGCGCCGCGAGGCCGAGCGGGCCGCGGCGCGCGCGTCCGCGCTGCAGGCGGTGGCGAGCGCGCTGGTCAGCGCGCGCCGACCGCCCGAGATCGCCGACGCCATCCTGCGCCTCGGCATGCCGGCGCTGGGCGCGACGCGCGGCGCGGTGGCGACGGTGAGCCCCGACGGCGCGGCGCTCGAGCTGGTGGCGGGCGTCGGCTACGACGCGGCGTCGCTCGCGCGCTTCGGGCACATCCCGCTGGCGACGCTCTTCCCGCTCACGGACGCCGCGCGCACGCGCACGCCGGTGCTGCTGGCCAGCGACGCGGAGCGCGACGCGCACTACCCGCAGCTCGCGCGGCTGCGGCGCACCAACGGCGGCGGCGCGATGGCCGCCCTCCCGCTGCTCGTGGGCGAGCGGCTGCTGGGCGCGGTCGGCTTCAACTTTCCCGAGCAGCGGCCGCTGGGCGCGACGGAGCGCGACTTCCTGCTCGCGCTGGCGCAGCAGTGCGCGCAGGCGCTGGACCGCGCGCGGCTGGACGCCGCGGAGCGCGCCGCGCGCAACGAGGCCGAGGCGGCCAACCGCGCGCGCAGCGAGTTCATGGCGGTGATGTCGCACGAGCTGCGCACGCCGCTCAACGCGATCCTCGGCTACGCGGACCTGCTGGACGCGGGCGTCGCGGGCGCGCTGGCCGACCCGCAGCGCGCGTTCGTCGCCCGCAGCCGCGACGCCGCGCGCCGGCTGCTGGCGCTGGTGGAGGACGTGCTGTCGTTCGCGCGGCTGGAGGCGGGGCGCGTCGCGATCTCGGTGGCGCCGACGCCGCTGCGCGCGCTCGTCGCGCCGGCGGTGGCGGTGGTGGCGCCGCAGGCCGCGCAGCGCGGCCTGGCGCTGGCGGTGGACGACGGCGACGCGCTCGACGCGCTGCACGCGCGGGCGGACCGCGAGCGCGCGGGGCAGGTGCTGCTCAACCTCCTGTCGAACGCCATGAAGTTCACGCCCGCGGGCGGCCGCATCGCGCTCTCCGCGGCGGCCGACGACGCGTGCGTGCGGCTGGCGGTCGCGGACACGGGCATCGGCATCGCCGCCGACCAGCACGAGCGCATCTTCGAGCCGTACGTGCAGGTGGGCCACGGCCTCACGCGCCCCACCGAGGGGACGGGGCTGGGGCTGGCGATCAGCCGCGAGCTGGCGCGCGCGATGGGCGGCGACGTGACGGTGGCGAGCGCGCCGGGCGCGGGCAGCACCTTCACGCTCACGCTGCCGCGCGTCGATCCCGCGTAGCGCGTAGATTGGCGGCCCACCCGCCGCCCGTGCCGCCGATGCCCGTCCGCCCGCTCGTCACCGCCGCCTTCCTCGCAGCGCCGCTCGCCCTCCGCGCGCAGGCCGCCGCCGACACGACCCCGTGCGCGAGCTGCGTCGAGTGGAACGCGCCGCAGCGCCCGTTCCGCATCCACGGCGACACGTGGTACGTCGGCACGCGCGGGCTGAGCGCGATCCTCGTCACGTCGCCGCAGGGGCACGTGCTGCTCGACGGCGGGCTGCCCGAGTCGGCGGCGCGCATCGCCGAGAGCGTGCGCGCGCTCGGCTTCCGCATGGAGGACGTGCGGCTGATCCTCAACTCGCACGCGCACTACGACCACGCGGGCGGCGTCGCGACGCTGCAGCGGATGTCGGGCGCGGCGGTCGCGGCGCATCCGTGGAGCGCCGCCGTCCTGCGGCGCGGCACCACGCTGCCCGAGGATCCGCAGCACGGCCTCGACCTGCCGTATCCGGGCGTGGCGACGGTGCGCGAGATCGCCGACGGCGAGACGGTGCGCGTGGGGCCGCTCGCGCTCACCGCGCACTTCACCGGCGGCCACACGCCCGGCGGCACCACGTGGAGCTGGCGCTCGTGCGAGGGGAAGACGTGCCTCGACCTCGTGTACGCCGACAGCCAGACGCCGGTGTCGGCGGACGACTTCCTGTTCACGCGCAGCGCGCGCTACCCGCAGGCGCTGCAGGACTTCGCGCGCGGCCACGCGACGCTGGAGCGGCTGCGCTGCGACGTGCTGCAGACGCCGCACCCGGGTGCCTCGGAGCTCTTCGCGCGGCTGGCGGCGCGCGAGCAGGGGCGCGCGGACGCGTTCCGCGATCCGTCGGCGTGCCGGCGCTACGCGGCCGACGCGCGGCAGCGGCTCGCGCGGCGCGTCGCGACCGAGCGCGGCCAGCCCGCGGCGCCCTGACGAGATTCGAACGCGCCGCGCGGGTTGACGGCGCGTCGCGGCGTGCGATCGTTGGGCGCCCGCCACGAGCAAGCTCCGCATCCCCGTCGCCCACCTCCGGAGGCCCGATGACGACGCCCGCGCCGAACGCCAGCCGCGACCGCGACGCGTATTCCCCGCCCCCGCCCGCCGGCCGCTTCGTGTGGCACGACCTGATGACGACCGACGCGCCGCGCGCGCAGGCGTTCTACACCGCGCTGCTCGGGTGGTCGACGCAGGTGATGCCGATGGGCGACTTCGGCGACTACACGATGGTGACCGCGGGCGCGCACGGCGTCGGCGGCATCGTCCCGCTCGACCCGGCGCACGGCGCGCCGTCGCACTGGATCGCGTACGCGAGCACCGCGGACGTCGACGCGGCGTGCGCGCGCATCGAGGCGCTGGGCGGGAAGACGTGCGTGCCGCCGGCCGACATCCCGAACGTCGGCCGCTTCGCGGTGAGCGAGGACCCGCAGGGCGCGGTGTTCTCGCCGTTCCGCGGCAACGATCCGTCGCCGGAGCCGCCGGTGAACGCGCCGCTGGGCACCGTCGCGTGGAACGAGCTGCTGACGACGGATCCCGAGGCGGCGGCGCGGTTCTACGGCGAGCTGTTCGGCTGGACGCACGAGTCGATGGACATGCCGCTCGGCGCGTACGGGCTGTTCAAGCGCGGCGAGCAGTACGCGGGCGGGATGATGCCGATGCCGCCCGGCGCCGAGTCGCGCCCGAACTGGCTGCCGTACTTCGCGGTCGCCAGCGCCGACGCCGCGGTGGCGCGCATCGCGGAACTCGGCGGCACGCCGATGATGGAGCCGATGGACATCCAGGACTGGGGCCGCATGGCCGTGGCGCAGGATCCGACGGGCGCGTACTTCGCGGTACTCGAAAACAAGTCGCCGATGTGAGGACGGGAGCCG
>CBHYLO010000129.1:0-9271 GCA_966128675.1 uncultured bacterium
CGCCCAGCTCTGCACCGACCTGAAGCTGCGCTCCGTCGCCGAGATGGTCGAAACCCAGAAGGTCGAGTCCGTCGTGCGCCGCCTGGGCGTCGATTTCGCCCAGGGCTTCCGCTACGGCCTGCCGTCCGACACGCCCCAGCCGCCGCTGACGCCCAACCCGCGGCTCCGCCCCCGCCCCGCCGCGCCGCTGCCGCGCCGCCCGCTGCCCGACAGCGGCAGCCGGCTGGCCCCCGCGCCCACGAGCGCGTCCGCGAGCGCGCCGGCCGCCATCGACCCGGCGAAGCCGATCCCCGAGTTCGGCACGATGTGGACGTTCGACGCGCCGCCGCTGGCGTACTGGAAGGCGCGCTACGACTTCGCGCCCGACCAGGCGTGGCTCGACCACGTGCGCCTCTCGACGATGCGCATCCCGGGCTGCTCGTCGTCGATCGTCAGCGCCGACGGCCTGCTGATGACCAACCACCACTGCGGGCGCGCGTGGGTCACGCAGGTGTCACCGAAGGACACCAACTACCACACGACCGGCTGGGCCGCGCGCAGCAAGGCCGAGGAGAAGCGCGTGCCCGGCGCGTACGCCGAGCAGCTGCAGTCCATCGAGG
Source organism: uncultured bacterium (assembly GCA_966128675.1). Lineage (GTDB taxonomy): Bacteria > Gemmatimonadota > Gemmatimonadetes > Gemmatimonadales > Gemmatimonadaceae > Roseisolibacter. Next base: position 600 of record CBHYLO010000129.1, read on the forward strand.
ACGTGACCGACCGCGTGCGCGCGGCCGTCACCGCCACCGCGCCCGTGCGCCAGGCGGAGCAGCGCGACAGCGCGCTCGCGCGGCTGACGCGCGAGTGCCAGGAGCAGACGCGCCTCACCTGCCAGCCGGTGAGCTTCTACCAGGGCGGCATGTACTCGCTGTACCGCTTCAAGCGCTACGACGACGTGCGGCTGGTGATGGTGCCCGAGGAGCAGATCGCGTTCTACGGCGGCGATCCGGACAACTTCACGTATCCGCGCTGGAACCTTGACGTCACCTTCTTCCGCGTCTACGAGAACGGGCAGCCGCTGCGCACGCAGCACTTCCTGAAGTGGAACCCGCAGGGCGCGCAGGAGAACGACCTCGTGTTCGTCGTCGGCAACCCGGGCTCCACGGGGCGGCTGCTGACGATGGCGCAGATGGAGTACCTGCGCGACGTGCAGTATCCGGCGCAGCTGGCCGGCTACGACCGGCAGATGGCGGCGCTGCGCGAGGTGATGAAGACCGCGACGCCCGAGCAGAAGCGGACGCTGGAGAACCAGCTCTTCTCGCTCGCCAACTCGCACAAGGCGGTCACGGGCTACCGCAGCGGGCTGCTCGACTCGTCGATCATGGCGCGGAAGCGGGCGTTCGAGGCGGACTTCCGCGCGCGCATCGGGGCCGACGCGGCGCTGCGCGCGCGCTACGGCAGCGCGTGGGACGAGATCGCGCGCGCCCAGCAGGCGCGGGCACGCGTGTTCGACCGCGCGACGTACCACGGCTTCGGCGGCGGCTCGACGCTGCTGGCGGCGGCCGGCCACCTGGTCCGCATCCCCGCCGAGGCGACGCGGCCCGACTCGGCCCGGCTGGCGCCCTATCGCGGCGCGGCGCTGGAGCGGCTGCGCGCGCAGCTCGCGGGCCCGATCCCCATCGACAAGGCGGCGGAGAAGCTGTTCCTCGCCGCGCAGCTGGACGCGGCGCGGAAGGCGCTGCCGGCGAACGACCCGTTCCTCGCGGCGGTGCTGCGCGGCCGCAGCCCCGAGGTCGCGGCCGAGGCGCTGGTGGACGGCACGCGGCTGGACGACCCGGCGGTGCGCAGGCAGCTGCTCGACGGCGGCGCGGCGGCGGTGGCGCAGTCGACGGACCCGCTGGTCGTCGCGGCGCGCGCGATCGATCCGCTGGCGCGGCGCGCGCTGGCCGAGACGACGCCGCTGGACGCCGCGATCTCGGCCAGCGCGGAGCGCATCGGGCAGGCGATCTACGCGGCGTACGGCAAGACGCTGCCGCCGGACGCGACGTTCACGCTGCGCATCAGCGACGGCGTGGTGAAGGGCTATCCGAGCAACGGCACGCAGGCGCCGTGGAAGACGACGTTCTACGGGCTGTACGGCCGCGAGGCGGCGTTCGACGGGCAGCATCCGTTCGACCTCCCGCCGCGGTGGCGCGAGCGGAAGGAGCGGCTGGACATGACGACGCCGTTCAACTTCGTGTCGACCAACGACATCATCGGCGGCAACTCGGGAAGCCCGGTGATCGACCGGCAGGGGCGCGTAGTGGGGCTGATCTTCGACGGCAACATCGAGTCGCTGCCGAACCGCTTCATCTTCACGGACGCGGTGGCGCGCTCGGTGAGCGTGCACGCGCGCGCGCTGACGGAGGCGCTGCGGAAGATGTACGACGCGGCGTGGATCGCGGACGAGCTGGAAGGCCGCACCACCGCGTCACGCTGATCGCCGCGCGGAGCCAGAGACGGCGAACGGCGTTGCAAGGAAGCAGTCTGAGAACTGCAGATAACGGCGGATGGCTCCGCGTGGCGGCGAGGAACGTCGCACCACACGGAGCCATCCGCCGTTATCCGATCATTTCAGATGTCTTCCTTGCCAATGCCGTTCGCCGTTCGGGTCTGGCGCGCCTGACCCTGCGGCCTTTGGGAGGGATGCGGATGCTCCGGATCCGGCGGATGCGCCGGATCGCTCCGCGTGGCGGCGAGGCCCCATGCGCTCCGGGGAGCGATCCGCACGATCCGAAGCATCCGGAGCATCCGCATCCTCCCCAACGGCAACGGCAGCAAGGCAGCAATCCGAGAAGGGCTTCGAGAGAAGCGGATGGCTCCGGTGGAGTGCGAGATCCCTCGCCGCCACACGGAGCCATCCGCCCTCATCGGATCTTCTTCAGATCTCTTCCTTGCAGATGCCGTCGCCCTTCGCCGTTCGGGTCCGGCGCGCCGACGGATCAGCGCGTGTCCGGCCGCGGATCGTCGTAGCGGCGGTAGCGCACCTCGCGCCGGTCGTCGAGCGTCCGGTCGAGGGTCCGGTCGTCCACCCGGTCGAGCGTGCGGTCGCCCGCGTCGTCCAGGCGGCGCGCGGCGTCGGCCGGGTCGTCGGCGGCGAGGGGGTGGCGCGAGACGACGCGGTCGAAGCCGATGCGCCCGCTGCCGTACTCCGGGCCGTAGACCTCGTCCGGGCGCCCGTAGTCGCGCGGCGTCGTGCCGCCCTCGTAGCGGACCCCGCCCACCGGCGCGCGGTCGTCGACCGTCGCGCCCTCGTCGATGCGCACGCGGCCGTCCAGCTCCCGCGGGTCGATCGCGTTGTCGGGATGCAGCGTGCTCGCGTCGTCGGTGCGGGCCAGGCGGCGGTCGGCGTCCAGGCGGTCGCGCTCCAGGCGCTCCCGCTCCAGGCGCTCGCGCTCGTAGCGCTCGCGGTCCACGTCGGCCATCAGGGGCGTCGCGGGCGGCACCGCGTCGCGGTCGAGCAGGCGGCGCGGCTCGTCCACCCGGTCGCGGTCCGGGCGCGTGTCGACCACCCGGCCGTCGACCGGGCGGCCGTCGACCGGGCGGCCTTCCATGATCGCGTCGATGCGGCGCGACTCCTCGAACGCCGGCCCGCCGGCGACCGCGCCCGCGGCGGTCCCCGCGGCCGCGGCGCCGAGCACGCGGTCGTCGCGCCGGGGGGCGGCGTTCAGGTCGGCGCGCGGCTCGACGCCGAAGCGCAGCTCCTCGTCGCCGCGGCGCAGGCGCCAGTCGGTGTCGCGGTCGACGCCGCGGTCGCCGTAGGCGCGCACGTAGTCGTCGTTGAAGCGGCGCACCTGGTCGTCGCTGAGCGCGCCCGTGCGCGGCAGGCCGGGCAGCAGGTCGTCGCTCTGCTCCAGCTCCCGCGCGTCGAGCACGACGCGCTTCGCCGCGTGGTCGATCCACGCCGCGCGCACCGGCGCGAGCGTGTGGTGGTCGCCGCGCCGCAGGTCGATGTCGAGCATCACGACCTCGCGCGCCTCCACGTCCACCAGCAGGTCGCGCACCTTCCCCAGCTCGCGCCCCGTCGACGCGAACACCGTCCATCCGACGATGTCCGGCTCGCCGTCGGCGACGCGGAACTTGAGGTCACTGAGCCGCTTGAGCTCGCGCGCGCGGCGCGGGTCCGGCCCGACGCTCGCCTCGTCGCGCAGTCCGCGCGACGCGTGGTCCCGTGCCATGTCTCCTCCCGTGTGTGGACGGCGCGTCAGGCGACGCGCGTCAGGCTCGCCAGGACGGCGACCGCCGCGGGCGCCATCGATGCCGCCACCGGTGCCGCGACCGGCGCCGCCTGCGGCAGCGCCGACGTCGCCGGGGTCGTCTCGACCTGGTTCACGCCATCGTTGTTGAGGTACCAGAACACCGCCGCCGCCACCGCGAGCGCGAGCAGCACCCACACCCAGGCCATGCTGCGCCGCTTCGGCTCCACGCGAATCTCCGCCATGATCCTCTCCTCGGGTTCCGTCTGCGTCCGTCTGCGTCCGTCTGCGTCCGTCTGTGCCCGTCCGCGTCCGTGCCTGCGATGCCTGCGATCGAGCAGCGGGAGACGCCAGTGCAACGCCGGGGCCAGCCGGAACGCCGTCCGGGCGTGCGGGTATCGCGGGGGTGCGTGGCGTCTGGCCCCGCGCGGCGGCCCCGCGTCTTCCGGCGCGGCTGGGCCCGTCCGGTCCGATTCCTGCCCCTGGGCTCGTACATGACCCCGACGGACGCCCTGGCTCCGGCCATGCCTACTGGCCGTGAGCTGACGCGCGCGCGTGCGCGCAAGATCCTCGCCGATCGCTTCGGCTTCGACGACTTCCAGTACCGGCAGTACGAGCCGATCCAGACCGTGCTGGAGGGCCGGGACACGCTCGTCGTGATGCCCACCGGCAGCGGCAAGTCGCTCGTCTACCAGTTCCCCGCGCTCGTGCTGGAGGGGCTGACGCTCGTCGTCAGCCCGCTGATCGCCCTGATGAAGGACCAGCAGGACAAGCTGGTGGCGCAGGGCGTCGACGCGCTCGCGTTCCACTCGCACCAGACGACGCGCGAGACGCGCGACACGGAGCGCGCGATCGCGGAGGGCGAGGGGGACATCCTCTACGTCACGCCGGAGCGCTTCAAGGACCGCGACTTCTTCGAGATGCTGCTGCAGCGGCGCGTGAGCCTGTTCGTCGTCGACGAGGCGCACTGCGTCAGCCAGTGGGGCCACGACTTCCGCCCCGACTACCTCACCCTGGGCTCGGTCGTGAACCGGCTGGGCCGGCCGCCGGTGCTGGCGCTGACCGCGACGGCCACGGCGGAGGTGCGCGCCGACATCGTGCGGCAGCTCGGGATGCGCGACCCGCACGTGACGATCACCGGCTTCGCGCGCCCCAACCTGCGCTTCGAGGTGAAGCGCACGGTGAACGAGGTCGCGAAGGACGAGGCGCTGCGCCGGCTGCTGGAGCACACGCCGGGGACGGGCGTCATCTACGTGGCGACCATCCGTGAGGCCGAGCGGCTGCACGAGCAGCTGCGCGACCACTTCCACCGGAAGCTCGAGTTCGGGCTGTACCACGGCAAGCTGCCGCCGGTGGAGCGGAAGACGGCGCAGGACCGCTTCATGAACGACGAGCTGAAGGCGATCGTCGCGACGAACGCGTTCGGGCTGGGGATCGACAAGCCGGACATCCGGTTCGTCGTGCACTACAACTTCCCGGGCTCGATCGAGGCGTACTACCAGGAGGCGGGGCGCGCGGGGCGCGACGGCGAGCCGTCGACGTGCACGATGCTCTACCGCGTGGAGGACCGCCGCATCCAGAGCTACTTCCTGGGGGGCAAGTACCCGGAGGTGGAGGAGGCGGCGAAGGTGGCGCTGGTGCTGGAGACGTATCCCGAGCGGACGCCGGTGCACCTGGACGAGCTGGCGGAGCGCAGCGGCGTGCCGCGCCGGAAGGCGCGCATCACGCTGATGCTGCTGAAGCGGCACGGGCTGGTGCGCGAGCACCGCGGCGGCAACTGGGAGCGGCTGGCGGGGCGGCTCACGCAGGTGGACCTGAGCCACGACCTGACGGACTACGAGGAGCGCCGCGCGCGCGACCAGGCCAAGCTGCAGGCGGTCGTGGACTTCTCGCAGACGGCGCGCTGCCGGACGCGCTACATCCTCGAGTACTTCGGCGAGGAGGTGGAGGGCGACTGGCGCTGCGGGAACTGCGACGCGTGCGACGCGATGCTGCAGTGGGAGCGGCGGCAGGCGCGCGCCGACTGAGCGGAGGCGCACGCCTGGGCCGCGAGCGTCATGACGGCTGAGTGAAGCCGGACGCGACGAGCTGGCGCTGCACGCGGCGCATGCGATCGATGAAGAAGAAGGCGGTCGCGATCATGAGTGGTCCGCTGAGCAGCACCTCCAGCTGCCCACCCGGCATCGCCGGGAAGCTGGCCAGCGCGCCACAGAGCGACGCTGGGCTCAGGGCGATCGACCAGCCGTCGTTCGGCGGCCGCAGGATCCACAGCGGATCGCGGCCGCCGGGCAGCGACTGCACGATGGCGTAGACGCACGTCGCGCCCACCGTGCCCACGAACAGCGGCGCATGGCCCAGCGGAGCGAGTGCCAGGACCAGCTGGTCCGGCCCGAGCCAGCGGATCGCCCCCACCAGCGACCCGCAGGCGCTGACGGCGAGCGTGACGAGACAGACCCACCAGTAGACGCCACGATTCATCGGGTCCTCCGATGCGGATGCTGCGTGGAGCTGCGGGGCGCGTCGTCGCGCGTGGGAGTCGGCGTCATGCGATCCAGACGACCGTGCACCCGAGGAACTCGGTGTACAGGTAGTCGCCCCACTCGTCGTAGTGGTCGATGTTGGTGCAGACCGTCGCCCAGTAGCCCGTCGGCCCGTCCCCGGTCTCGCCGCTGCCGCCCCCGCCACTAGCTGGCGCTTCGGGCTCGGCGCAGTCAAGGCCGGCGGGTGCCGCGAGGGGCAATTGTGCGCCGCCGCTGGACAACCGGGCGGCACGCACCATGTCGACGTCGGAAGCAGGCACCAGTGGTATCCCCGAGCAGGTGCATGGCACGGGGCGCAGTGCCTCTTCCTTGCACTTGCGATACGCGTCCTGCGCGATGGCCAGGCCAGCCGACAGGCCGATGTAGGCCGCGACCGCGCCGATGCAGGGCGCGGCGGTGAGCACGGCCGGCGGCATGCACGCCGTCCACATCGTGGTCGCCGCGGCGGCGAGCGACGCCGAGGCCACCACGACGGCCATCCGCAGCATCTCGCATGCGGCCTCCGCCGCCTCCTCGGTCGGCGTGCACGTCTCCTCCGCCGCGAAGCGGAACGCCCCCGCGAGCTCCAGGCGCGCCAGCCCCACCGGCCCGAGCGCCGCGCTCCACGGCGCCGCCACGCCCTCGCGCGCCGCCGCGGTCACCGGCGACGGCGGCACGTAGCCCGCCTTCGGATCCGCGCAGCCCACGCGCGGCAGCTCCACGTCGTTCGCGCGCGCCAGCGCCGCGCGGTCCACCGCCAGCGTGCGCTTCGTCCCGTCGCCGATGGCGACGTCCTCCTGCGACACCAGCCGCCAGCTGCCGCGGTGGCGCGCCCACGCGGTGGTCGTGCGCGTCACCAGCCGGCCCGCCGACCAGACCTCGAGCGACGACCACGGCTCGTCGCCGCGGCCGCGCGCCACCACCGTCAGGTCGCCGACCTTCGACTCGCGCTGCCACGCCGGCGCGTTCGTGCATACCGCCGACGCCGCGCGCGCGGGCAGCTGGAGCACCACCGTCGGGACGAAGCGCGCCGCCGTCTCGGGCGTGAGCGCCGTCGGCGGCGTCCCGCGCAGCGTCACGACCCCGGCCCGGCGCGACAGCGCCGAATCGGCCACCGACCACGTCTCGCGGCGCTCCGTGCGCCCGCCCTTCGCGCCGCGCGCACTCGACGTCGTGCGCCGGACCACCAGCGTGCCCGGCGCCGCCGAGGCCTCGTGCCGTACCGGGGCGGCCGCCGGCGCGCCCACCGCGCGGGACGGACCGGCCGCCGCGGCCGGCGCGGTCGGCGGGTCGTCCGTACAGCCGGCCAGCACCACGGCGAGCGCGAGCCAGGCGCTCGCCGCCCGTGTGCCTGGCGGCACACTTCCGCTATCTCTCCCTGACATCTCGACCTCCGGGTCGCGCGTGGATGCAGCCACGCCACGTCCACGTGGGAGCGTCCGCCGGCTGCGGCTCCATGATCCGCCGCCCGGCGCCGCCCCCGATAACGCGCGCGACGCACCGCCGCTCGGCCGAACGCGGCCCGAATCACGGGGGCCGCGCGTCCATCCGCATCGCTCCGTCCCCCGCATGACGTTCCGCCAGCTCCTCGCCCGCGAGTTCCTCGGCAACCCCCTCGGCGCCTGGGCCATCGCCATCGCGCTGCTGCTCGGCGTCTTCTTCGCGCTCGTGTTCGCGCGGCGGCTGCTCGTGCGCCGGCTGGAGCGGTCGGCGGCGGCGACGGACACGATGGTCGACGACGTCGTGCTCGACGGGCTGCACCGCACGCGCAAGCTCTTCCTGTTCGTGCTCGCGGTGGCGGCGGCGTCGTTCGCGCTGGAGATCCCCGCGGCGCAGCGCACGCTGATCGAGAAGCTGGCGAAGCTCGTCTTCCTGCTGCAGCTGGCCAGCTGGGGGAGCGGCGCGATCGCGTTCTGGCTGCTGCGCGTGACGCGCGCCCGCGCGGGGACCGACCGCGCCAGCGTGACGACGCTCAACGTCGTCGCCGTCATCCTGCGCATCGTCCTCTGGACGCTGCTCTTCCTGCTCGCGCTGCAGTCGTTCGGCGTCGACGTCACGGCGCTCATCACCGGCCTGGGCATCGCCGGCGTCGCCGTCGCGCTGGCCGTGCAGAACGTCCTCGGCGACGTGCTCGCGTCGCTGTCGATCGCGCTCGACAAGCCGTTCGTGATCGGCGACGCGATCACCGTCGACACGTTCCAGGGCACCGTCGAGCACATCGGGCTCAAGACGACGCGCATCCGCTCGATCACCGGCGAGCAGATCGTCGTCTCGAACGCGGAGCTGCTGAAGGCGCGCATCCGCAACTACCAGGGGCAGACGGAGCGGCGCGTGCTGTTCACGCTCCTCTTCCCGCTGGAGACGCCGCCCGAGGCGATCGCGCGCGTGCCCGGGATCGTGAAGGAGACGATCCTCGCCAACGCGCCCGTGCGCTTCGACCGCGCGCACTTCAGCGCCATCACCGACCAGGCGCTGGCGGTCGAGGCGGTGTACTTCGTCCTCGACGCGAACTACGTGCTCTACATGGACATCCAGCAGCGCATCAACCTCGCGCTGCTGGAGCGGCTGGCGGCCGAGGGGATCCGGCTCGCGGTGCCGACGCGGTCGGTGGTCGTGAAGGGGGGCGCCGACGGCGACGTGCAGGCCGCCGCCGGCGCCTGAGCCGGCGCCTGAGCCGGCGCCTGAGCC
>CBHYLO010000130.1:0-9269 GCA_966128675.1 uncultured bacterium
CTGCGCTAGAAGGGCGCGTCGCCGGGCCGGGAGGTAGCGACGCCGTCGCCGATCAAGGGGAGTAGATGCGTACGTACACGATCCTCGACACCCGCAACCCGGACGAGCCTGTGCCGCTCGGCACCGTCATCGCAAGGACGGGACGTGCTGCATGTGCGGAGTGGCGGCGGATGCATAGTGTTCCCTGGCACCAGCGTATCGTCGCGCAGCCACCGAGTGGAGTCCGCATCGGCCGCCTGATGGAGGCGTTGGCACGGGACGGCGAAAGGCGGAAGCTCGATGGTCGGAGAGCGGCTTCAGGTTAAGCGAGCCATCCCTCCCACTATTTTAATTGCCAATCTGAACGTTCCAACTGCGTCAGTGTGCGACCACATCTAGCGGCTCGCGGAGCAATCAGGACCGACACGAGTGCGTGAAGGTCGATTCCGGTGACCTGAATACGCAGCGGGGCCGCCGGACGCCCGGCGGCGCCGTATAAATCGAATGCCTTCTCGCGTGCGGCTGGACGTTGGCCGAGAGGGCAACGGGGCCGAGCTTCGTCCACCGGTCCGGGACCGAGCGCCGGATCGATCATGCCTTCCTGTCTTCCGAACACACCGCCACGGGGACATGGTACGATTGATCGTGCCCTTCGGACGTGGACCCGAGTGACCCGAAGGCGCACCGGAACGGTATCCCCGATTACGCCGTGCTGATCGTCGATGCCGTGACAGCCTACGAGCTTCGCGGTTAACGAGGGGCGCGATGCCCTCCCAATTCCGACGGCGAGCTTCGATGACCGGAAAGACCTTCCTTCGTTTGCCTGTTGTATCGCTGGCCGCTGAGTATGCGGTCATGGCCCACCTGATGCGGCGGAACATCCTTGCGTACAAGGCGCCGCCGAATCACGAAGGCTATGATCTGATCGCCATACATCCGGACCCTCGTTACACGCCCAAGGACGGGGAGAAGGCACAGGTCAGGATTCAAGTGAAGAGCCGCTACGCTACAGATTGCAACAGGGCGTTCCTTCTGAAGGAGAAGAGCCTCGGCGCGTTCGACTACCTCGTCGTAGCGTTCCTCAACATTGGTTGCTTCTACAACGGAAGAGATGGTACGTCGGGCGAAGAAGCGCCGGAGTTCTTCACGTTACCAGCGGCATTCATCTCCGCGCATCATGACACCTCGACTAGCTGGCAAAAGGTGAGGCTCAGAGGGCTGGATGCAGAGATTGCCAAGTACAAGGGCGCGGCAGGCTTTGAGCAGGTCGCCGAAGCTCTTGGCGTGAGACGGCCGAGCCGGGTAAGTACTGATCTGCTGCTCTGAGAAAGGGAGAGCGAACGGGAGACTCCATCGTGTGGACCCTCCCGTTGTGTCCATCACCCGCTTGTCCCTCGCCAGCCGACGAGACCTACGGCTTGGTGCGACTGACTCCCGCCGGGCGCCGTTGGCGATGGAGGCGATGGGAGGGACGAACTGAGACTATCCGTTCGCAAGCACAGACTGCGCTGAAATCGAACGGCGGAGGAACTAATGGCCGAGTACATCATCGACGACCGTTCGCCAGGGCTCACCGCCGATGTGTACCTCTTGGAATCTGAGTACAGGTCATCGCATGAGTTCAGACGCGCTCAGGAGCAGATTGAAGACTACCGGCCGCTGGACGCCTTAAGGGATCGCATTCGCGAAAAGCTCGCCGTGTACTGTCCGCAGTACGCTGATACCCAGATCCGAGTTCACGTCAATCCGCCCGACAGACCACAGCATGTCGAAAGCGGCGGCTCAGGTCTGCCGGGCCGCTCTGCTGAGCATATAGAACAACCGATGCTCAGATTCCTCGACGAGGCTTTGATGAAGGTGCTTAACGAGTCAATTACGGATGCAACGCGCTCGCGCGATGAACCTTGATTGCCGCAGTCGCTCCCGCTGTGTCTTAGCGCTCCCGCCTCCGTATGACTCGGCACCATAATTTGGGGCCGCGCAGACTTCCTGCGCGGCCCCAATGTCGTGTCGTACCACTCGACCGAACCGAAGGTCGGGCGTTGCAGTCTTAAATCGCGGGCTTAGCCGCAGGCTGCCCTCCTCCGTCGATGAGCGGCGACGTTTCCGGAGTACTAGACGTAGCCGCAGAACTTCGCCGAATCGCACGCAGGCGAACCATTGTTGTGTCGCCGTACGGCGTGAGCGACCAGTACGTCCCGGTATCCTTAACGCTTCGCGCCTTCGTGCTCTTCGCGATGAGGCTAAGCGCGCGAAGTTGGACCTTAACGGTCTGGAAGTCTGGGTCCCGGATATCGAGGTCCTTCAGCGTCTCACCGGTCTTCTTCAGGTGTTCTGCGAATCTCGTCTGCAACTCGTGCAAAATGTGCTCGTTGAGCGCTCGCCGAAGCGTGGCCTCGGATGCCTCATCGATCATCAGGGGCGACAAGACAAAGAACACCTCGCTCCAACGCGCTCGGTACGTCGCACTAGCTGGACGGCTGGTGTATCCGTTCGACGCAAGCACGCGCATCGTGTAGGCAAGTTCGATCTCGTCGTCGCCCTGCGCGAGTCCATGAGTCTCCTCCGGCGCGGTCGTCCGAGCGGCCGCTAGTTCGCGTTGAAGTTCGTCAATGCGGTTACGAAGTTTCAGGATCTCAGCCGCCGACGCTTCACTCAGAAGTCTGTCGGCCTTTACCCATCCAACGGCAGGCGACGTATTCATCAGCAGGACGACGCTTCGGCTCACGACAGAGCCGAGGTCGGCCGCACTCGTCCAGTACCGCACCATCTTCTTTTGGGCAAGGTCCCTGAACCCGGACAGCTTTGCCTTCTTGGCAGGATCGGTTTCCGACTTTCCTGCCTCGATCTTATCTGGGTCCTTGTGGAGGAATGCGATGATCGGCTTGCCCTGCGTCAGCGCGTATCGGTACTCCATCTCCGTGAAGCTCTCGCCTGTCGGACCAATCGTGCCATAGCGCCCACCGATGATGACAAGGTAGTAGTCGCAGTCGTCTATGACCTTCTTGATTAGCTCCCACTGTGAGTCATCTGCTGCGGGGAACAACTCCATGCCTGCCGGTATGCAGCGAAGCTCCAAGAGCGCCTGAATGACTTCTCGCCGTTCGTCTTCGAGGTCCTGAAAGGTGGAGCTAACGAAGACCTGAAAGCGCTTATCCATGCGCGATCACTCAGACGAGTCTTGCGCGTTCAAGCCTTCAGAGATCGGCTTGATCTGGCGAAGAGCCTCGAGAACCGCCGCTAGCGCTGCATCCGCTCCGCGGGCGATACGGCTCGCCCGGCGGTAAGTCTCCGCAAGAGTAGCGTAGGGATTGAAGTCGTCTGATCCGCGTTCCTGAACCTCGCGAGCGATATCAACGTCGGTGAACTCATCAAGCACTTCCCGATCTGCATTCACGAGCGAGACGACGTAATCGGGATCGGGATTGTTGTAGTCGCTGTGTCGAACGTCGATTTGGACGAAGTAGTCGCCGACCAACACTTCAACAGCACTCTGCCGCTCACCGACGGAACTCCACGCAAGGACTCGTTCGGCCGTGCGGTCATGCAGCGCTTTCACAAGCTCGATGTGCTTCTGGTCAAACATGGTCACGGTGCGTATTGGCAGAAGGGTCGTACTCGTGCGTAGCTAGGCTCACGCCGGCTAAGATGCGTCCGACGAAATCTCCGGAACAGGTCCGCTGAGGCTGCTGGCGGCTGCGGGGCTGCACCCCCGGAGAGCAGAAACAGGTTTGGCTGGTCGTTCGGGTCACTCGGACTCGCACGAGACGCGGCCATCGCCGTCACCCGGTGGTTTGGGGTCCGCTACCCCACCTCGCGTGCTGAGCAGCCCCTCCCCGGAGGCGGGCTTCGAGTCCAGAATGCACGAAGGTCACGCGACAGATCGCCGCGTGACCTTCGACTACAAACCAATGGAGCCGAGGGGACTCGAACCCCTAACCTTGTCCTTGCAAAGGACCTGCGCTACCAATTGCGCCACGACCCCATCTCGCGGCATTAGGGGCGAGGCAGAGGAGAATATTCCCCCTGCTTGCGCCCTAACTCCACCCGAGTCACCCTATCATTCGCCCTGCCAGCACGACCTAAGTCGCTGGCTCAAAGCAACTTAGGCCATGCTTGCAAAGCAGGTGCTCTCCCAGCTGAGCTAACGCCCCTCGCCGCGGAATATAGCGGCGCGGCCGGCGGCCGGGAGGGCGCGCGGCGTCAGGTGGGGCGCTGGTACGCGCCCGTCGGCAGGCTCGTGCCCATGGGCGTGTAGGCGCCCGGCTGCGCCGACGGCGCCGGCGCGATGTTCTGGTTCGTACGGAAGACGTTCGCCGGGTCGTACTTCGCCTTGATCGACGCGAGCCGGTCGTAGTTCGCGCCGTACGCCGCGCGCACCCGGTTCCCCTCGTCGGCGGTCATGAAGTTGACGTACGCGCCGCCCGCGGCGGCGTACGGCGCGGCGACCGTGAAGACGTTCCGCGCCCACGCGATGAACGCGTCGTCCGCGGTGCGGTCCTCCCACCGCGCGTGCACGTTCATCACGAACTGCGCGTGCCGGCCCGCGTACGCCGTCGTGTCGTCCGCGCGCCGCGACACCGCGCCGCCCAGGTGCGCGAGGAAGATCTCGGACATCGGGCCGGGCAGGTGCGACACCTGGTCGACCAGCACGTCGATCAGCGGGTCGTGCAGCGTCGCGAAGTTGTGCGTCTTCCAGTAGTTCCGCGCGCCGGGCGTGAGCAGCGGATCGAACGCGGTCTGGAAGCCGGCGTACGGCGTCCAGTCGATGACGTCCGCGATGGGCGTGCCGATCTCGCGCAGCGGGCGCAGCACGCGCTCCCCGTCCTCGCGGGGGCCGCTGTAGCACGCGGCGATCACGAGCACGGGCCGGCCGTGCACCTCGGCCGGCAGGAACGGCAGCGGCGGCGCCTTGCGCATCACCACCCACGCCGTGAGCGAGTCGGGCGCCGCGCGCACGACGTCGCGATAGCGCCGCAGCAGCTCGTCCGCGCGGTCGAACGGGTGCACGATGAGCCCCGCCAGCACCTCCGGCCCCACGGGGTGCATCGCGTACTCGAACGACGTGACGACGCCGAAGTTGCCGCCGCCGCCGCGCAGCGCCCAGAACAGGTCCGGGTGCTCGTGCTCGCTCGCGCTCAGCAGCGCACCGTCGGCGGTCACGACGTCGGCCGCGCGGAGGTTGTCGACCGTGAGGCCGTACGCGCGCGACAGCCATCCGTAGCCGCCGCCGAGCGTCAGGCCGGCGACACCCGTCGTGGAGTTGATGCCGAGCGGCGTGGCGAGCCCGAACGCCTGCGTCTCGCGGTCCACGTCGCCGAGCAGCGCGCCGCCCTCCACGCGCGCGAACCCGCCGCCGGGATCGACGCGGACGCCGCGCATCGGCGCGAGGTCGACGAGCAGCCCGCGGTCCACCACCCCGTTGCCCGCGATGTTGTGGCCGCCGCCGCGCACGCCGAGCAGCAGGTCGTGCTCGCGCGCGAAGCGGACCGCGCGCACGACGTCGGCGCTGCCGCGGCAGCGCGCCACCAGCGCGGGGCGCCGCTCCACCGTGCCGTTCCACACGCGGCACACGTCGGCGTAGTGCGCCGCGTCGGCGGTGACCACCTCGCCGCGGAGCGCCGCCGCGAGTCGCGCCACCTCGCCGGCCGGCAGCGTGGTGTCGGTGCCCCCACGCGTGCGGATCGTGACGTCGGGCATGTGCACACCTCCAGGTCGCATCGCCTCGCCGCGTGGGCGATCGGGTACGCGTGCGCCCTCCGTCCGCCCGGCGTGCCCCACGTTAGGAGGCCCGGGAGGGCTGTCAAGCCGATCGGCGGGCGGCGCGCGACGCGGCGCGCGCCGCGGCGGTGACGCGCCGCGCATCACGGACCCGCGCGTCACGGCCGAGTAGATTCCGGCTCCCCGCCGCCCGCCACCGCGTCGCCGTGCTCGACCTTCCCCGCCTCCTCCTGCAGCTCCTCGTCGTGCTCGCCGCCGCCCGCGCGTTCGGGTGGCTCGCGCGGCGCGTCGGGCAGCCGCGCGTGATCGGCGAGATGGTCGCGGGGCTGGCGCTGGGCCCGTCGATCTTCGGCGCGCTCGCGCCCGCGCTGGCCGCCCGCGTCTTCCCGGCCGACGGGCTCGCGCCGCTGGCCGCGCTGGCGCACGTCGGCGTCCTGCTCTTCCTCCTGGTGGTCGGGCTGCGGCTGGACCTGGGCGCGCTCCGCATGCGCGCGGGCGCCGCCGTGGCGATGAGCCACGCCAGCATCGCCGCGCCGTTCGCGCTGGGCGCCGCGCTGGCGCCGCTGCTGCCGCGCGAGCTGGCCGGCCCGCACGTCTCGCCGCTGGCGTTCGCGCTGTTCCTGGGCGCGGCGATGAGCGTCACCGCCTTCCCCGTGCTGGCGCGCATCCTCGAGGAGCGCCGCCTGACCGGGACGCGCCTGGGCACACTGGCGCTCGCGGCGGCGGCGGTCGACGACGTGTCGGCGTGGGCGATCCTCGCCGGCGTGGTCGCGGTCGCACGCGCCGGCGCGGCGGGCGGCGCCGGCGGCGCGGTGCTGCGCGCGCTCGGGCTCACGGCGCTCGTGATCGTCGTCGCGCTCGCGGCGCGGCCGCTGCTGCGCCGCCGGCTGCTGCGGCACGGCGGGCGGGTCGACGCGGCCGACGTCGCGCTCGTCGTGCTGCTCGCGCTCGCGACGGCGCTCGCGACCGAGCACGCGGGCGTGCACGCGCTGTTCGGCGCCTTCCTCGCGGGCACGCTCGTCCCGCGCGAGCAGGGCGTGGCAGCGGCGCTCGCGGCGCGCATGGAGGAGCTGGTGGTGACGGCGCTGCTGCCGGCGTTCTTCGCCTTCGCCGGGCTGCGCGCCTCGGTCGCGCTGATCGACGGCGCGGCGCTGTGGGCCGTGTTCGCGCTGCTGATGCTCGTCGCCATCGCCGGGAAGCTGGGCGGCTCGGCGATCGCCGCGCGGCTCTCCGGGCTGCCCTGGGACGAGTCGCTCGGCCTCGGCATCCTCATGAACACGCGCGGGCTGATGGAGCTCGTCATCCTCTCGATCGGCCTCGACGTGGGCGCGATCTCCCCGACGCTCTACGCGATGATGGTGCTGATGGCGATCGCCACGACCGTCATGACGGCGCCGCTGCTCGCGCTCGTCGAGCGCCGCGCCCGCGCGGCCGCCGGCGCGCGCGCCGCCGCCGTGGCGCCCTGACCTCCGCACCCCGACACGCCCATGGAAGGCGGCACGACGCTCGTCGACTGGATCTCGTACGGCATCATCGGCTTCGTGCTGTTCGCGCTGGCGGTGCTGGTGCTGCGCAGCGCGTGGTTCTTCCTCTCGCTGCTGGCGATCCCGCTCACCGACGTGCTCGCGCGCCGCACGCCCCTGGGCGGCGCGCTGCGGCGCTGGGGCGAGCGCGGGACGCCGGTCGCCGGCCCGCTGGCGCGCCCGGTGCCGGAATCGTGGGCGACGCCGGCCACCGCGCAGACGTCGCTCGTGCCGCTGGTGGTCCGCCGCGGCGCCGCCGTCGGCGCCGCGCTCGGCGCGCTGCCGGGGCTGTGGTGGGCCGCGCGCGGCGCCGTCCTGACGCTCCGCGCCGGCGGGACCGCCCTGGCCGCGCTGGCGGAGGCGGCGCTGGGGGTGGGCCTGGTGGCGGCCGCGGGCGTGCTGGTCGGCCCCGCGCTCGGCGCGCGCGCGGGGCTGGCCGTGGACGCGACCCGCGAGCGCACGCGCGACTGACCGCCGGACCACACGACGCCGGACGCGCCGGATGCGACACGGCCCCGCGACCAGTACCGGTCGCGGGGCCGTGCGTCCTTCGGGCGCTGGCGCGTCACTCGTGCGCCGGCAGCGGCTCCATCGTCTTCGGGTCGACGGGGACCTGCACCTCGTCGCGGTACTTCGACGTCATCAGGAACACGCGGACCTTCGGGAAGGCGTCCATGAAGCTCGTGTAGACGAGCCCGAAGAGTCCGAGCATGCCGGCGCCGATCCCGAGCTCCCAGAGGCCGAACGGCAGGTGCGCGGCCTCGCCGTACACCGACGGGTAGATCTCGAGGTAGCGGTGGATCCAGATGCCCGTGGCGCTGCAGAGCGCGACCGTCAGCATGACCGGCGCGTACAGCTTCGCGGCCTTGGAGAGCAGCGTGAAGAACGGGATGACGAACGACAGGATCACGACAGCCGTCGACAGGCCGATCCACGGATCCATCAGGCGGAGCCGCGGCCAGTGCGTCTCCTCGGGCAGGTTGCCGTACCAGATCACGAGGAACTGGCTGAACGTCAGGTAGCCCCAGAACGCCGTGAAGGCGAAGCACAGCTTGCCGACGTCGTGCAGGTGCGAGTCGGTCACCAGGTCGTAGGCGCCCAGGTGGCGGCGCCAGAAGTACATCATCGCCTGGAAGGACATCATCATGACCACGAACCCGCCCATGAACACCTGCCAGCCGTACATCGTCTGCTGGAAGTGGAGCGAGATGGTCATCGAGTAGTCCCAGATCAGGACCGGCCAGAACCAGCCGAACATCAGGCAGACGACCACGGCGATCTTGCCGAGGATCGAGTGCGTGCTGTGCAGCTCGCGGCGCTCCTCGCCGAAGCCGGCGCGCATCTTCGCGCGCATCCCCTTCGCCCAGCCGCTGGCGGTCGTCTCCTCGGGCGTGACGCCGACGTCGAGGCGCACGGAGCGGTAGACGAACCAGCAGTAGAACGTCGTCATCAGGCCGAACAGCACGATGCCGCGCAGCTTGAAGAAGGTCGGATCGAGGTAGATCGCCTTCTGCGGCGTGTGGATGGCCTCGCGGCCGGCCCACGTGAAGATGTGGCTGCCGCTGAAGAACAGGATCACGAGCAGCAGCACGAACGCCACGGGCAGCCACGCCACGTAACCCTCGATGAAGCGGATCACCGGGCGCGACCAGCGCGCGGTGGTCAGCCGCTGCACCGCGGCGAACGCGACGCCCGCCGAGGCGATGATGGTGAAGAACAGCCAGTTGAACATCAGGGCGAGCCACGCGCGGTCCTCGCCGCGCACCGCCCCGATGATGAAGACGATCGCGCCGATCGCGGCGAGCGCCGCGAACGCGAGCTTGAGCGTCTTCGAGACGGGCTTGTTGGCCGTCGCGCGGATCAGCTCCTCGCGCGTCGGCACGTGGACGGCGTGCAGGCTCACTGGTGGTCCCCCTTCGGCTGCGGCGTCTGCGACGGCGGCGTCTGCGGCCGCGCGGCGGGCGCCGCCGGGGCGGCACCGCGGCCCTGCGGACCCGAGTCATTCACGGCGGGCGCGGCGCCGGGCGTGGCGGCCGGCGCCTCGCC
>CBHYLO010000131.1:0-9263 GCA_966128675.1 uncultured bacterium
GTGGACCGCCATCTTGGGGTTCGCGGCTTTGCCGGCGCCGCGGTATAAACCCCGTCGTCGGCCCGCGCGCCGCGAGGCACCTGGAGTGAGATCCTCGTGGCCGGTCGGACGGGACGGATCATCCCGGAAGGCATCTCACGACGTCCGCAACGTAGGTCCCTCGCTCCGCTCGGGACGACACCCCATCGAGCACACAATCACTGATATGCATACGGATCTGCAGGGCAAGGTCGCCGTCGTCACCGGCGGCGCGCGCGACATCGGCGCCGCCGTCGTCCGCGCGCTCGCGGCGCGCGGCGCGTCGGTCGTCGTCAACTACCACGGCAGCGCCGACCGCGCCGCCGCGCTGGTGGCCGAGGTCACCGCGGCGGGCGGCAAGGCGCTCGCGGTGAAGGCCGACGTCA
Source organism: uncultured bacterium (assembly GCA_966128675.1). Lineage (GTDB taxonomy): Bacteria > Gemmatimonadota > Gemmatimonadetes > Gemmatimonadales > Gemmatimonadaceae > Roseisolibacter. Next base: position 405 of record CBHYLO010000131.1, read on the forward strand.
CGAACCCCGCCGACGTCCGCCGCCTGGTGGACGAGACGCGCGCGGCCTTCGGCGACCGCATCGACATCCTCGTCAACAACGCCGGCGGCCTGGTGGCGCGGAAGACGATGGGCGACATGGACGTCGACTTCTGGCGCCACGTGATGGACCTCAACCTCACGAGCGTCTTCCTCGTCACGCAGGCGGTGCTGCCGCAGATGGGCGAGGGCGGCGCGATCGTAAACCTCTCGTCGCTCGCCGCGCGCGACGGCGGCGGCGGCGGGGCGCTCGCCTACTCGGCCGCCAAGGGCGCCGTGCTGACGCTGACGCGCGGGCTGTCGAAGGAGCTGGCGCCGCGCCGCATCCGCGTGAACGCCGTCTCGCCGGGGATGATCGCGACCACCTTCCACGACACGTTCACCAAGCCCGAGGTGCGCCAGGCCGTCGCCGCGCGCACGTCCGTCGGGCGCGAGGGCTCCGCCGACGACGTCGCCAACGCGGTGCTCTTCCTCGCCTCCGACGCCTCCGCCTACATCACGGGCGAGTCGGTCGAGATCAACGGTGGCCTCTACTTCGTCTGACCCCATGTCGTCCTCCACCTCCCTGCCCGCCATCGCGCCCGCCGACACGGCCTTCGTCGGCACCGCCGACGTCGCGTGGACGACCGTCGGCGCCGGCGTGCGCCGCCAGATCCTCGGCCACGGCCCGGACCTGATGCTCGTGCGCGTCGAGTTCGAGCGCGACGCCGTGGGCGCCGTGCATCACCACCCGCACCGCCAGGTCACGTACGTCGCCGCCGGCCGCTTCGCCGTGCAGGTGGGCGAGGCGCGCCGCGAGCTCGGCCCCGGCGACACCTTCTTCGCCGTCGCCGACGTGCCGCACGGCGTCGTCGCGCTGGAGGCGGGCACGCTGATCGACGTCTTCACCCCGGCGCGCGAGGACTTCCTCGCCGCCAGCCGCTGACCGGGAGGGGACCACCGCATGACCGAGACAACGAGCACGGACGTCCGCGTCGACGCGGCGGTGGGCCCCCGCCCCATCCGCGGGCTGCGCTGGTGGATCGTCGGCATGATCTGCATGCTGACGGTCATCAACTACGTCGACCGGATGACGCTGTCGGTGCTCGCGCCGACCATCCGCGAGGAGTTCGGGATGTCGAACGCCGCGTACTCGCGCGTCGTCACGACCTTCCTCCTCGGCTACACCATCTCGCAGGCGCTCAGCGGCAAGGTGCTCGACCGCATCGGCACGCGCGTTGGGTTCATGGTGTTCGTCGGCATCTGGACGCTGGCGTCGATGGCGCACGCGACCGCGCGCTCCGTGTTCCAGCTCTCGGCCTTCCGCTTCGTGCTCGGCATCGGCGAGGCGGGCAACTGGCCCGGCGCCGCCAAGGCGGTGGCGGAGTGGTTCCCGATCAAGGAACGCGCGTTCGCGATGGCGATCTTCAACAGCGGCTCGGCGCTCGGCGCCGTCGTCGCGCCGCCGCTCATCGCCTGGGTGGCGCTCACCTTCGGGTGGCGCAGCGCGTTCTTCGTCGGCGCCATCATGTCGACGGTGCTGATGACGGCGTGGTTCCTCTTCGTCCGCACGCCGGCCGAGCATCCGCGGCTGTCGGCGGCGGAGCGCGAGTACATCGCCGCCGGGCAGGCCGAGGCGGACGTCGTCGCGTCGGGGACGGCGTCGCGCCGGCCGTGGCTCAGCCTCTTCAAGCACCGCCAGGTGTGGGCGCTGATCGCCGCGCGCTTCTTCACCGACCCGATCTGGTGGTTCCTGATCTCCTGGCTGCCGAACTACCTGAAGAGCGAGCGCGGGTTCAGCCTCGCGACCATCGGCATGCTGGCGTGGATCCCGTTCCTGTGGGCGGACGTCGGCAACCTCGCCGGCGGCGGCGCGTCGAGCCTCCTCATCAAGCGCGGCTGGAGCGTCGATCGCGCGCGCAAGGTGGTGCTCGTCGGCAGCGCGCTGCTCATCCCGCTCGGCGTCGCGGTCGTCATCAACGCGAAGAGCGACGCCATGGTGATCGCGGCGGTGAGCGTGATCGCGTTCGCCTTCCAGAGCTGGATCGTGAACGTGCACACGATCCCGTCGGACACCTTCCCCAAGCAGGACGTCGGCTCGGTGTTCGGGATCGGCGGCACGGCGGCGGGCATCGCCAGCATGGGCTTCACGCTGCTGGTGGGCCAGATCGTCGACCGCTTCGGCTACCGGCCGGTGTACGTGATGGTCGGGCTGATGGCGCCACTGGCGGCCGTCCTGTTCCTGGTCATCATGCGCCGCATCGAGCGCGTGCCGGCGCTGGTCGATCCCGCGGAGCGTCTCGCGTGACCGCGCGGGCGTCGCTGCTGCTGGCGGCGCTCGCGCTCACCGCGCCGGCCGCCGGTGCGCAGGCGCCGTCCCGGTGGAGCGCGGTGGTGGACGCGCGCTTCGCCGGCCCCGAGGGCGACAGCGTGGCCGGCGCGCCGACCTACCGCACGCTCGGCCACGCGCTCGACGGGCTGCCCGCCAACGGCGCACAGCGAGCGACGATCCTCATCCGCAACGGCCGCTACCGCGAGAAGCTGACGATCGACCGGCCGCGCGTGACGCTGGTGGGCGAGGATCGCGACTCGACGGTGCTGACGTACGACGCGGCCGCCGGCCAGCCGACGCCCACCGGCGGCACGTGGGGGACGCGCGGCAGCTACACGCTGCGCATCGTCGCGCCCGACTTCCGCGCCGAGCGGCTGACCATCGAGAACGCGTTCGACTACCCGGCGAACGCGGCGAAGCCCGCGACCGACCCGACGAAGCTGCGCGACGCGCAGGCGGTGGCGCTGATGCTCGACCTGGGCAGCGACCGCGCGGCGTTCGTGGACGTGGCGATCCTCGGCCACCAGGACACGCTGTTCCCGAACGCGGGGCGCGCGTGGTTCCACCGCTGCGTGGTCGCGGGCAGCGTCGACTTCATCTTCGGCGCGGGCCAGGCGGTCTTCGACGACTGCGAGATCGTCAGCCGCGACCGCGGCAGCCGCACCAACAACGGTTACGTGACCGCCCCCAGCACGCCCACCGACCAGCCGTACGGCTTCCTCTTCTGGCGCAGCCGGCTGACGAAGGCGCGCGCGGCGATGGCGCCCGCGACGGTGGTGCTGGGCCGGCCGTGGCATCCGTTCGCCGACCCCGACGCGAACGGCAGCGCGGTGTTCGTGGACTGCTGGATGGACGACCACGTGGGCGCGAAGGGGTGGGACCGGATGTCGATGACCGACTCGACCGGCAACCGCGCGTGGTGGGAGCCGGGGACGGCGCGCTTCTTCGAGTCGGGGTCGCGCGGGCCGGGCGCGGTGGCGAGCCCCACGCGCCGCACGCTGACGCGCGCGCAGCGGGCGCGCTTCACCCCGGCGGCGGTGCTGCGCGGCTGGACGCCGTCGCGCACGGTGACCCCGGTCCGTCCCTGACGGCAGGCTGACGGCGGGCGCCCCGCGCACCATGGCGGGAAGGCCGCTCCCGGCCGTATGCTGCAGGTGGACGTCCACCCGAGGATACCGCCCATGCGTGCCAGCCTTCCGCGCGCGCTCGTGCTCGTCCTGCTCGCCGTCGGCGCCGCCGCGTGCGCCAGCGGGCGGGGCAAGGCCGGCGACGCGCGCCGCACCGCCTCCGACTCCACCGCGAGCGCCGCCGGCCCGCGTCCGGGACAGGTCGCCACGTCGCGCGACTGGGAGAACCGCAGCACCGGGCGCGTCGAGGAGCTGTTCGTCGGCCGCTTCCCGGGCGTGCAGGTCTACCAGGCCGCGGGCGGCATCCAGGTCCGCATCCGCGGCGCGACGTCGCTGCGCGGCAACAACGAGCCGCTCTACATCGTCGACGGCTTCCCGTTCGCGCCGGGCACCGACGGGCTGATCACGCTCAACCCGAGCGACATCGCCAAGATCGAGGTGCTGAAGGACGCCGGGCAGATCGCGGAGTACGGGTCGCGCGGCGCCAACGGCGTGGTCCGCATCACGACCAAGCGCGGCGGGAAGTAGGCGTCGCGCGCCGGACCCGAACGACGAACTGCTTTGACAGGATTCACAGGATTCACAGGATTCATGTCGCCGCATGGCGGTACGGTGCGTCGTGCGACACGGAGCATCATCCTGTCGATCCTGCAAGTCCTGTAATCCTGTCGGCTGTTGTAGTGCGGGTCCGGCGCGTCGTCATCCCCGCACGTCAGTCCACGCCGCGCACGTGCGCCGCGAGCGGCCCGCCGAGCCGGCGCAGCTCGCGCGCGGCCAGCCGCGCCACCGAGTCCGCGCCCGCCGGCGACAGGTGCGTGTCGTCGCGCCGCTCGCCCACCCAGACGTAGAGCGCCTTCGAGCGCTCGGGCCCCGCGCGCTCGACCAGCTCCTCGGTCAGCAGCTGCAGGTCCACGAAGCCCACGCCCGCCTCGCGCGCGACCGTGCGCGCCACCCACGGATACGCGCCGTGCGTGTCCTCCAGCGCGCCGCCCGCGCTGAAGCGGCGCCGCACGATGGAGCTGAGCACGATCGGCGTCGCGCCCCGCGCCCGCGCCTCGGCCACGAAGCGCTCGAGGTTGCGGCGGTAGGCCGTGTACGGGTTCGTGTAGCGCGTCGAGTCCTCGACCTTCTGGTCGTTGTGCCCGAACTGGATCAGCACGTAGTCGCCGGGCCGCAGCCGCGTGCGCACCGAGTCCCAGCGCCCCTCGGCGATGAAGCTGCGCGTGCTGCGCCCGTTGCGCGCGTGGTTCTCCACCGCGACCGCGCCGTCGAGGAAGCGCGGCAGCGCCTGGCCCCACCCGCGCTCCGGGTTCGCGGGGTCGGGCCGGTCGGCCATCGTCGAGTCGCCGATCAGGAAGAGCGTGAGCCGCGCGGGCGGCGCGAGGCCGGCCGAGAGCGCGGCCGCCGCCAGCAGCACGAGCGTGCGCACGAGCCGCATGCGATCAGCGCAGGATGAGCACGAGGACCACCGCGAGCAGGACCAGCAGCACCGCGCCGCCGACCAGCAGCCGCCGACGGGCGTCCGGCGCGGGCGTGGGCACCAGGCCGGCCGCGAGGCCCGGCACGACGCTCCCGGGCGCCTGCCACGCCTGGATCGCCTGCGCGAACGCGGTGCCGAAGGCGGTGGCGGTGGGCCAGCGCTGCGTGCGGTCGAGCGCGAGGGCGCGGTCGATGACCGCCTGCAGCCCCGGCGGCCACGCGACGTCCGGGCGGTGCTCGGCCAGCTTCGGCGGCTCGGCCCCCATGCGGCGCGTCGCCTCGCCGAAGGTGCGCGCGGGGAAGGCGCGCGCGCCCGTCAGCAGCTCGAAGGCGATGAGGCCCAGCGCGTACTGGTCGCTGCGCCCGTCCAGATCGCTCTCGCCGGCGAGCTGCTCGGGGCTCATGAACGCCGGCGTGCCGATGACGACGCCCGTGCGCGTGATGCGCTGCCCCTCCACGCGGGTCGCCTTAGCGATGCCGAAGTCGACGACCTTGGCCAGGTCGCTGCCGTCGCGGCGCGGCACCAGGAGCACGTTGTCGGGCTTGAGGTCGCGGTGCACCACGCCATGCTCGTCGGCCACCGCGAGCGCGTCGGCCACCTGGCGCACGATGCTCGCCGCGCGCAGGGGCGCCAGCGCCCCCTCGCGCGCGGTCAGCGCCGTCAGCGTCTCCCCCTCCACCAGCTCCATCGCGAGGTAGAACAGCCCGTCGCTCGTCTCGCCGAAGTCGTAGAGCGCGGCGATGTTCGGGTGGAAGAGCTGCGACGAGTTGCTGGCCTCGCGGCGGAAGCGCGCGACGGTGCTGGAGTCGCTGGCGACGTCGCGCCGCAGCACCTTGAGCGCGCACGGCCGCGCCATGCGCACCTGCACCGCGCGGTAGACGGCGCCCATGCCGCCCTCGCCCAGCCGCGCCTCGACCAGGAACTGGCCGGCCACCAGCGTCCCGGTGAGCGTCTGCGCGGCGCGGTCGGAGAGCAGCGCGGTGCCGTCGTGGATGCAGAACACGGCGTCGGCGGCGAACCCGGTGCCGCAGCGCGGGCAGCGGCGCGCGGCGGGCGCCTGGGCGGCCGCGGGCGGGACGGCCAGCGGGATGCCGGCGAACGGCTCGTTGGACGGGAGGTGCATCGGGTCGTGACCCCCGGACAGGCGTGACGCGGCACGGAGCGGCGTCCTACTATAGCGCGGCCGGCGCCGTCCCACACGCCGCGGCCGTCCCTGCCCCCCGGCCGCCGGCGCCCCGCCGACGCCCCGCCGACGTCCCGCCGGCGCGCCGACGGCGCCAGTCGACGCCGCCGCCTTGCTCGGCCGTGTCCGCGGTGTGACGTTCCAGACGTTTGCTGCAGGCGCTTCCCGCTCCGCGAGCCCGCGATCGTGCCGCCGGTGCGATCGCCCGCTCTCGTCGTGCACGCCCCCGCCCGCCCGCCCTCGCCCCCACATGACCGCCTCGCGCATCGCCGCCATCCTCGAGCAGCACGACGCCCAGATCCTCGCCGAATGGCTGCGCGAGCAGGCGAACGCCGGCGGCCGGGGCGCCGCCCTCATCGGCGAGGGGGAGCGGCAGGCGCAGAGCCGCGAGCTCCTGCAGACGATCCGCCAGGGCCTCCCCGCGGGCGTGGAGGGGATCGACCACGCCCCGGCGTGGGCCGCCGCCCGCGACTTCGTCGCCGGCATCTCGCGCTCGCGCGCCGCGCAGGGCTTCACGCCCACCGAGACGGCGACCTTCATCTACTCGCTCAAGCGCCCGCTGTTCGACCGGCTGCGCGCCGCCCACGCCAACGACGCCGAGGCGCTGGCCGACGACGTGTGGCGCATCACCGCGATGCTCGACCGCCTGGGCCTCCTCTCGATGGAGCACTACCAGCGCGGCCGCGAGGACGTGATCCAGCGGCAGCAGGCCGACATGCTGGAGCTGTCCACGCCCGTCGTGAAGCTGTGGGACGGCATCCTCGCGCTGCCGATGATCGGCACCCTCGACAGCCACCGCACGCAGATCGTCATGGAGACGCTGCTGCAGCGCATCGTCGAGACGGGCGCCGAGATCGCGATCATCGACATCACCGGCGTGCCGACGGTCGACACGCTCACCGCGCAGCACCTGCTCAAGACGGTCACCGCCGCGCGCCTCATGGGCGCCGACTGCATCATCAGCGGCATCCGCCCGCAGATCGCGCAGACGATCGTCCACCTCGGCGTCGACCTGCAGGACGTCAGCACCAAGGCGTCGCTGGCCGACGCGTTCCGCGTGGCGCTCGACCGCTCGGGGCTGACCATCAAGCGCGTCGCGCGCTGACCGGAGGCGGGGGCATGGAGCGGATCCCGATCCTCCGGATGGGCGAGTTCCTCCTGGTCACGATCCAGGTGGACATGCACGACCGCACGGCGCTGGCGCTGCAGGACGACCTCACCTCGCGCATCGCCGACAGCGGCGCGCGCGGGGTGCTGATCGACATCTCCTCGCTCGACATCGTCGACTCGTTCATCGGCCGCATGCTGGCGAACATCGCGGCGATGGCGCGCGTGCTGGACGCGGCGACCGTCGTCACGGGCATGCGCCCGGCCGTCGCCATCACGCTCGTCGAGCTGGGGCTCGAGCTGCCCGGCGTGCGCACGGCGCTCAACGTCGAGAAGGGGATGGCGCTGCTGCGCCGCGCGCTGCCGCCGCTCGAGGTCGCGCCGGACGAGGACGACGACGCCCCCGGCGCCTCGCACGCGCCGGACGCCGCACCGTCGGGCGGCACGAAGGGGGCGCATGCGCGTCGTGAAGACTGAGACGTACGCGGTCCGCTCGGACGCCGACGTGGTGCAGGTGCGGCAGGCCGTGCGGAGCTGGTCGGCGGAGCTGCGCTTCACGCTGGTGGACCAGACGAAGATGGTGACCGCGGCGAGCGAGCTGGCGCGCAACGCGGTGGTCTACGGCGGCGGCGGCACGGCGCGGCTGGAGACGCTCGACGACGGCGCGCGCCGCGGGCTGCGCGTGGTGTTCGAGGACCAGGGCCCCGGCATCCCCGACATCGACCTCGCGCTGCGCGACGGCTTCACCAGCGGCAACGGCCTCGGGCTCGGGCTCGGCGGCGCGCGGCGGCTGGTGAACGACTTCGACGTGCGCAGCACGCCCGGCCAGGGCACCTCCGTGACGATCACCCGATGGGCATGACGAGCACGACGCGGCGCGGCGGCGCGCGATGAGCCCCGCGACCGTCGTGCTGCAGTCGCGCACGGGCGCGCTCGCGCCCGTGCTGGTGCCCATCGACCACGCGTCGCGCGTCGGCGAGGCGCGGCGCGCGGTGGCCGTGCTGGCCGCGACGCTCGGTCTCGACGAGGTCGCGCAGGGGCGCGCCGCGCTGATCGCGACCGAGGCCGCCGGCAACCTCGCCAAGCACGCGCGCGACGGCGTGCTGCTGGCGCAGGCGGTCGGCCCGCCCGACGCGCCGGTGCTGGAGGTGCTGGCCATCGACCGCGGCCCCGGCATGGCCGACCCGGCGCGCTGCCTGCGCGACGGCTTCTCCACCGCGGGCACGCCGGGCACGGGGCTGGGCGCCATCCAGCGCACGGCGGACCTGTTCGACCTCGACTCGCACCCGGGGCGCGGCACGGTGCTGCTGGCGCACGTGCGTGGCGGTGGCAGTGGCGGTGGCAGCGGCGGTGGCAGCGGCGGTGGCGGCGGCCGGCCCGCCCCGGCGCCGGAGACGCTGCTCCAGGTGGGCGCGATCTGCCTGCCGCTCGCCGGCGAGCGCGCGTGCGGCGACGCCTGGCTGGTGCTCGACGACGGCGGCCGCGCGGTGGTGCTGGTGGTGGACGGGCTGGGCCACGGCGAGCAGGCCGCGGTGGCGGCGGCCGCCGCGCTGGACGCGACGCGCGCCGCCGGGCTGCCGCGCGACGGCGGCGCGGCCCACGGACCGGCCGCCTCGCTCGCGCTGCTGCACGCC
>CBHYLO010000132.1:0-9228 GCA_966128675.1 uncultured bacterium
GCTCCGTGCGCTAACTTCCGCGCATGCAGGTACGCATCGTTCAGCTCCGCTCGCGGAACCCCGTCGTCGCCGCGCTGGTGCTCGTCGTCGTGCTGGCGCTGCTGGCCGCGGTGTTCGCCGTCGGCGTGACGCTGCTCGCCGGCGCGGCGGTCGTGGGCGGCGCGGCGCTGCTCGCGCGGCGCGTGCTGCGCGGGCGTGCGCTCCCGCCGGCCGACGCGCCGCGCGACGTCTTCGCGCGCGACGTGTTCGTCCGCGACCCCGCACGCGAGGTGTTCGCGCGCGACGGCGGGCCGGACGACGCGCGCGTGTCCGGCGCGCCCGAGCGCCGCCTGCCGCCCGGCCCCGTGGGCTGATCGCGACTCACGGATGCCTCACGGCGTCCGCGGGAAGACGCGCACCAGGCGCAGCGCCGCGTACGGCCACGCGCGCACCAGGTCCGACACCGTCGCCGGCGTGCCGACGGGCGGCGTCGTGAACGGGTCGACCGTCGAGCCGACGATCGCGAGGAAGAGCACGCGATGCCCCGCCGCCACCGTCGACAGGTCGACGTCGATCGGCACCGCGCGCGGCAGCCGCGCGTCGAGCGACGTGTTCAGCCGGTGCATCGCCACCCCGGCGCCGGGTCCGCCGAGGATCCACCCCGCGGGCGTCGCGAGCGGCGTGTCGGTGAGGAGGCTCGCGACGTACGCCGGCAGCGTCCCCACCGCGCTCGCCAGCAGCGCCGCCGCGCTCGGCCCCGAGCGCCAGAGCAGCGTCACGAACGCGTCGTTCGCGTGCAGCGGGCGCGTGTCGCGGTGGTGGAGCAGCACGTCCACCGTGCTCCGCTCGCTGAACACCTCCCAGACCTCGCCGACCTCGCGCCGCGGCACGACGCTCTCCATCAGGTCGACCTCCGTCGCCAGCGCGTCGAGCGCCGCGGGCGACTGCCACGGCGCGCGGTAGACCGCGAGCGGATCGGTCGCCGTCGCGCTCACCGCGCCGGCCGCGTCCAGCCGCGTGCCGCCGACGACGGCGTTCCACAGCGCCTGGTCGATGAAGCGGCCCGCGGGCAGCCCGAGCTTCGCGCGGTGCAGCTCGACCAGGTCGCCGAACTGGTCGCTGAACACGCCGTCGGCGGGCAGGCTGGGATAGTGCCAGCGGAACGCCGTCTGGAACGTCCACATCTGGTAGTGCGGGACGCTGCCGCCGAAGATCTTCCCCGACGTGCCGAGCTGCCACGCGGGCGCCGCGACGGGGTTGGCGCGCGGGCGCACGACGACGTCCGGGCTCGCGTGCACCACGTGCGGCGTCGCGCCGGGCGCGCGGCGCGCGTTGGCCATCGGCGTCGGGAAGACGCGGCGGTCGTCACGCGCGTGCACGCGCACGTACGTCTGCTGCGCCTCGTCGGCGTCCAGGCGCACCTCCCACAGGCCGCGCGACTGCACCGCCGCGCGCAGCAGCCGCGGCATGCCGGCGGCGCCCGCGGGATCGGTCCACAGCGCGAGGTCCTGGACCGTCGCCTGCGGCAGCCCGTTGACGAACGGCGACCAGAGGTGACCCGTGGGCGACGCGCGCAGCCCCTGCCACACGCCCGTCACCGTGCCGACGTAGACGTCGGTGGTCGACGCCGGATCGACGACGACCGCGTACGCCGGATCGAGCGGCCCCACCGGCACCGGCGGCGTGCCCGGCCCGTCGAGCGCCTGCCGCAGCCCCGTCGGGTGCAGCGTGTTGGTGGCCTGCTCGTAGAACCAGCACGTGTCCTCGCGCGCCGCCGCCGACGCGGTGACGTTGCCGACCGTCGTGACGTAGAAGTCCTGCGTGCCCGCGATCGGCCAGAGGTCCGTCATCAGGTTCGTCGCGAGCGTCGGGCCGCCCGTCGCGCCGGGCACCAGCACCGTCGACGTCCACACGCCGGTCGTCGGGTTCTCGACGTGGCGCACGATGCCGCGGTCGTAGAGCGCGAGCAGCTCGGTCGGCGACACCCAGCGCAGCTGCACCACCGCGCCCATCGCCGGCGCCGGCACGCCGACGGCCTGCTGCGCCACCGGATCGGAGCCGAGTGGGCTCGCGTCGACGACCGTGCCCGCGGCCTGCGGGATGACGCCCCACGTGTTGAACGCGCCGCCGACGTCGTCGCTGAGCCAGACGCGGTTGGTGCCGATGGCGATGCGTCCCACGCTCCCCGACGCGCGCACGGCCGACGGGCCCGAATAGAAGTTCGACACGCCCGACTCGCGGCCGCGCAGGTACGTGCCGCCGTCCTTGCGGTTGAGCGGGTCGCGGAAGCCCGCGGTCGGCCGCCCGAGCCACACGCCGCCGAGGTACTGCGCGACCAGGTAGTCGGTGCGCACGGGGTGGAACATCAGCCCCCCGCCGTCGCCCACCAGCACCTCCTCCCACACGGTGTCGCCGGTGCGCACCTGCGTGCCGTTGTCCTGCGCGCCCATCGCGAGGTAGTGGTGCGACGTCGGATGCAGCGCGAGGTAGCCCGGCTCCAGCGTCGCGAGCCCCACCGCGCGCGGCGCGAACGTGTTGACGCGCCCGCCCAGCGCCGAGCAGAAGACGCCGCCGTCGCAGCCCACCCACACCTGCACGCGGTCCGGCGGCGTGCCGGGCGGGCGCACGAGGCGGATCACGTGCATGTCCGCGTGCACGTTGTTGCCGATGAGGCCCGCGACGTCGGCGCCGGCCTGCGGCGACGCGGCGGTCGTCGGCACGCCGGTCTGCGAGATGCCGGGGGCCGCCGCCAGCGCGGGCCCCGCGCCGACGTCGAAGCACCAGAGCGACGCCGACCACTCCGCGGACCCGAACGGCTTCACGGTGCTGCCGCCGAAGAACACGCGGTCGGTGCCCGCGGCGTCCATCACCGCGAGGCACTGGTCGTAGTCGACCTGCGTGCCCCACAGGTTCGCGGGCACGCCGGCGACGACCGTCGCCGCGGGCGCGGCGACCGTGACGTCCGCGACCTGCCAGAGCGTCGGCGTCGCGGTGCCCGCCACCGTGCGGTCGCCGAGCGCGTAGAGCCGCGTGCCGATCGGGCCGGCGAGGCTCACGCGGCCCTCGGCCCACACGGCCGACGGCGTGAGCCCCGTGATCCACGTCCACCCGCCCGCGGCGCCGAGCGTGTCGCTGATGGCGACGCCGCGGCCGTACACCGCGACGACGAGGCGCCCGTTCGCGCCGCCGGGCAGCCAGAGCACGTCGGTGGCCGTCGCGACGCCGCCCACGAACGCGTCGAGGCCCGCGAGCTTCGCCCACGCCCACTGCGCGGTGCCGCCGACCGTCGCGCGCGTGCCGAGGAAGAGGCCACCGCTCGTCGCGGCGACGACGCGGTCGGCGTCGGCGCCGCTGGCCTTGCCCGGCACGCTCGCGGGATGCCGCGCCATCCGGAAGACGCCGAGCCCCTCGAGCTGCCCGATGCCCGCCTCGGGCTCCCACACCGCGTCGCCGACGGCCGCGGTGCCGGGCGCCGCGGCGGCGAGGATGCCCACGCCGCCCTGCTTCGACGTCGAGCGCACCGGCAGCGTCGCGAGCGTCCAGGGGATCGTCTCGCCGGTGCCGACCAGCAGGTAGTCGTCGGCGGGCGTGGCGCCGAAGTGCGCGAGCAGGCAGCCGCACGTCTTCGCGTTGTTGTTGCCGCCCGCGCGCGCCGCGCGGTCGGACCAGCCGCCGACGGGCGACCAGCTGCTCCCCGCGTCGTCGCTGTACCACACGCCGCCCTTCGCGCTCGCGGCGTACGCGCGCTTCCCGTCGGCGCTGAGCTGCACGTCGCGGATGCGGCCCGTGACGCGCGGCCGCCCCTCCGCCTGCCCGCGTCGCACGACGGACGGGCCGATGGGCACCCAGCGCTTCGCGTCGCTGCCGGGGAGCGCGCTCGCGATGTCGTCGCCCGCGCGCGCCTCGTCGGCCGCCAGGCGCGCCGCCATCGCCTCCGCCAGCGCGCGCTCGTCGAACACGCCGGCGCGCTCGGCGAGGAACGCGGCGCGCTGCAGCGCGCGGCCGCGGCGCTGCGCCTTGCGGCTCGCGCGCTGCGCCACCGCGCGCTGCACCGCGGCGTCCTCGGTCGCCGCGATCGCGCCCTCGGGCACGACGTCGTCGCGCGAGCGCGCGGAACGCTTCCTCGTCGTCGTCTTCCGTGTCGTGTTGCGTCGCGGCGCGCTCACGATGGACCTCCCGATTCGGGCAGCACGCGGATCCAGCCCTCCTGCGCCTCGTGCGGCAGGCGCGGGAGCAGCGCGGTCTGCGTCGCGGCGACGATCGGGTCGTCGCGCCACGTCAGCGGGCCGGTGCGGCGCGTGAACGTCTGCCGGTCGCCGAGCGACGCGACGAGCGGCAGGCGGATCTCCGACGGATCGACGAGCAGCGGCCCCACGCGCACGCTCGGCATCAGCGCCTGCAGGCCGGGCATCACCCAGTCGTGCGCGAGCGCCAGCGCCTTGCGCGGCAGCACGCCCGACGTGAGGTGCACCCGGCCCGCGGGGAGCATCAGCAGCGTCAGGCGCACCGTCTGGCCGGGGCGCAGCAGCAGCTGGTCCTCCGCCACCACGTACGGGTGCGCCAGCGGCACGACGTCCGGCACGTCGGTCGCGCCCAGCAGGCCGAGCTGGCCGCGGTGCCGCCCCGTGTCGAGCGCGGTCGCGGCGACGACCCTGTCCACCAGATGCAGCTTCGTGTAGTCGTCGTCGACGAAGAAGCCGAGCAGCGCGTCGTCACTGCGCGTGAGCGCGCCGAGCTGCACCGGCACGCGCTGCTCGCGCATCGCGGCGAACGCGGCGCGGCGCGCGTCGGCGCCGCCGGGCGCGGTCACGTCGACGTCGGGCAGGTCGTCGGGCGCGTCGAGCGTGAGCGTCGCGCGCACGACGGCGATCGGGCGACCCACCAGCCCCGCGACCGTCGGCGAGCCGACCGACGCGAAGGTGTCGACCGACCAGAGCGTCGTGTCGATCGCGCGCAGCATCGCGGAGAGCGCGCTCGCGTCGGGCATGCTAGGCTGCGCGCGCGCGGCGACGTCGGACACCACGACGCCGGACGCCAGCTCGCCCACCAGCACGTCGTGCGGCGCGAGCCCCGCCAGCGGGCCCGCGTCGGGCGGCAGCGGGCGACCGGGCGCGGGCTCCCAGAACACCGCGCCGCTGAGCGAATCGTGCGCGAGCTGGCCCAGCGGCGTGCCCTGCACGTCGAAGAATTCCAGCGCCTCGTCGATGTGGTCGGGGAGCAGGAAGCCCGCGACCGGATTCACCGCGAGCTGCGGATCGAGCTGGTCGACGAACGCCTCGGGCGCAAGCGCGGGATCGGCGGTCGTGGGATGCGCGGGATCGACGAGCCGCCAGAGCCAGCGCGCCTGGTGCTGCAGCCGCGGCCGCAGCCGCATCGCCGCCGGTGCGCCGTCGACCTCCAGCGCCGCGGTCGTGCGCACGCTCGCCGTCGGCACGTCGGCCACGCGGCCGAACGCGTCCACCAGCCGCAGCGCGTCGATCGTCAGCGTGCCGCCGAAGAGCGGGATCGGCACGACGGTCGCGCGCAGCCGCTCGCGCCCGTCGGGGCCGGGCGTGCCGCGCGGCTCGCTGCCGTCGTACGGGATGCCGAGCAGCTGCTCGCGGATGCCGTCGAGCGACGCGGACACGAGGTCGAGCGGGAGCAGCAGGTCGGCGAGCCGCGCCAGCGCCGCCTCGTCCGCGTCGCTGATGAACCCGCCCGCCGGCGAGGCGTCGCGCTGCTGCTCGGCCTCCAGCCAGCGCAGGATGCTGCCGTGCAGCGCCTTCGAGAGCCCCTGCCCCACCGGGCTGCGGCCCTGGTACGTGAGCGTGCGCGTGGGCGCGGGCGCCGTCGCGGCTTCGAGATCGAGGCCGTCGAGCGTCCACCCTTCCAGGTCGTCGCGCCCGCGCAGCGTGACGCGCCACTCCAGCCAGAGCGGCACCCACGGCTGGCGCCACGTCGTGATCGCGACGGGGCTCGGCGGCATCCCTTCCAGCAGCGCGTGGCGCGACAGCTCGGTCGCCACTTCGAGGTCGAGCATTCTCTCCCGCACACCGACACCCTGCCATGGATCGCGCGCGGCCGCGCTGCGCAGCGTCGGCGCGAGGTGGCTGCCGCCGTCGTAGCGCCCCTCGGTGCCGTACAGCCGCACCATCTCGCCGGCGAGGCGCGTCTGCAGCGCCGGCACGCGCGTGCGCCCGCCGCCGCTCGCCGCCGCGCCCGCGGCCGCGAGCCACGCGTGCGCGTACGGATCGAGCAGCACGGCCTCGCGCACGATCGCCAGCATCTCGGGGGGCACGGCCCCGGATCCGATGGACGGCACCACGTCCTGCCCGCGCACGACGCCCTTCCACGCCGGCACGCACTCGCGCGGATAGCGGCAGCGCAGCCGCCCCTCGCTGTCGAACAGCCCGTCGCCGTGGTGGCGATGGCTCGGGTGCGCGCCGCGGACGGCGACCATCGGCGGCAGCGGCCGGAACCAGCGCGGCGCGGGGCGCACGACCTCGCGCACCTGCGGACGGGACGTACGGTCGCGCGCGATGCCCTCCTGCGCGTCGCGCAGCGCGCTCGCGCGCGACTGCTCCGTGCGCGACGGCGCGCCGCGCTTCCGCTCCATCAGGTCGATCGCGTCGGACTTCCAGCGCAGCTCCGCGCCCAGGCGCTCCTGCACGCTGGCGGCGAGCGCGCCGCGCCCCTTCCGCCCGATCCCCGTCGGCCCGATGGGCGCGGCGTCCTCCGCGCGCAGCCGATCCGGGCGCGAGCCCGGCAGCGGCGTGCCGGGGAACGACAGGAAGCCGTCGCCGTGCTCGCGCTCCGCGAGGTCGTCCACGCCGTCGGGCGTCGCGAGCCGGTCGAGCAGGTCGCTCGTGAACGCGGCCGCCAGCATCTCCGCCGACGCGCGATGCTGCGCGCCGGTGCCGAGCGTCGTCGCGCCGAACGCGGCCACCAGGTCGTCGTCGTCCTGGCCCATCGCGACCGCCATGTCGGCCGGCGCGGGGCGGTCGTCCACGCCCGCGGGCACGCTGCCGCCGCCGATGGGCACGCCGAGCACCGCGCCGTGCAGCAGCGAGGCGTAGGTCGGCAGCGAGGGGCCGACCATCACCTTCGTCGCCCTGCTGACGGGGACCGCCGCGCGCACCGACGCGGCGCCGAGCGAGCGCGCGACCGGCCGCCCCTCCGCCGTGATGATGCTGGTCATCGGCTCGCTCGGAGGCGACGTGAGGCCCATCGCGTTGCGCAGCGTGACGACGCGCGGGTCCTCCTGCGCCTGCTGCACCGTGTCGGCGACGTCGTGCACGACGCGCCATCCCAGCTCCGCGAGCCGCGCGTCGAGGCCCTTCGTGCCGCGCGCGGCGGCGAGCGGATCCTGCGCCACGTCGTCCCACCAGCCGCCCACGACGTACGCGGCCTGGCCGGCGTGCGACGCCTGCGCGTTCGGCACGTCGTCGAGCGGGTCGTGGAACGCGAAGCGCCCGGCGCTCGCGCCATAGGAGGCGGTCCAGAGCAGCGAGCCGCCCGCCATGCCGTCCAGCGGATCGAGCGTGAGGGCGCCGGCGGGCGGCGCGGCCGGCGTGCCGCTGTACGTCGCGAGCGGCGTCACCGACTGCGTGCGCGCGTCGATCACCCAGCCGCGCAGCTGCGCCTGCGCCGCATTGTCCGGCATCAGCGCTCGGAAGATCACCCAGCGGTCGGGGAGGCGCGGCAGCTCGAGCTCCGCGTCGCTCGCGTCGTCGGTGGACGACTTGCGCTGCCGGCCGCGCAGCAGCGCGTCGGGCATCGCCCAGTGCAGGTGCACGCCGCTGGGCCGCACCGCGCCGGGCGCGAACGGCGGCGGGTCGCCGGGGCTGCCGTCGCCGGCGGGCGTGCCGGTCACCGCGACGGTCGGCTCGCCGCCGGTCCTCGGCACGACGAACGCCTGCACGTCCACCGGCACGAGGATGCGCGTGCGGCGGTCGAGCGTGCGGTCCCACGTCGCCACGCCCGCGAGGTCGACGCCGGTGCGGGCGAGCACCGTCCAGCGGCGGTCGAGGACCGCGCGCGCGACGAGCGCGCCGGTCAGCGGTGTGTCGCTCACGGCACCACCCTCGCGGTGAAGAGGCGCACCATCGTCTCGTACGACACCGTCGGGCGGAACACGGTCGGCACCGGCGGGCGGTTCACGTCGCCGAACACCTGCCGGAACGGGAAGCGCACGAGCTGCAGCGCGTACTCCGCGCTCGACAGGCCGTCGCCCGCGCCGGTGCCCGGCCTCGCCTTCAGCCGCCGCTCCAGCTGCTGGATGTCCACCACGCCCGACGCGCCGGCGCGGAACGGCACGTCGATCGGCGCGCCGCCCAGGTACTCGAACGTCGTCGCGTCGCGCGGGCGCAGCGTGGGGCGCAGCTGCCCGTTCGCCTCCGCGGGATCGAAGCCGAACTGCACGCCCTGCCGCGGCTCCTCGACGTGCACCACCGTCGGGATGCCGTCGAACAGGCAGAGGAGCACCGCCGGCGCGAGGCGCTCCAGGCGCAGCAGCCGCATGCGCTGCGGATCGCCCTCCTCGTACGTCGCCTCGTCGCCCGCGGCGGGATCGACGTTGAAGGCGCGCACGTGCAGCGCGGGCCAGCCGCTCACCGCGCGCGAGCGGAGGATGAAGCCGCTCACCGGGCCCGCGGGCCCGTCGAGCCACATCGCGCCCGCGCGGCGGCGCTGGTTGCGCTCCGCGCGGTCGAGCGACTCGCGGATCGTCGGATACTCCGCCGTCAGCTGCGTGCGGTCGTCGGAGTTGACCGTGCCGACGCTCAGCGCGCCCTGCACCAGCGCGTCGGTCCACCGCCGGTCGACGTAGAACCAGCGGATCGACTCCTCCGGCAGCAGCGCGGTGTCGGCCACCAGGTACGCGAACGGCACGCCGTCCATCAGCCGCAGGCGCACCAGCCAGTCGCGCAGCTCGGGCGGCATCCCGTCCAGCCCCGGCGCGGCGGCCGCGCGCGCGTCGGCACGCGCGTCCACCCGCAGCACGTCGGGCGTGGGCGCGGCCACGCGCAGCGGCAGGGACGTCATCAGCACGGTCGCGTCGATCTTCATGGCGCGTCAGCCCTCGTCGTCAGGCGTCATCCAGGTCGTCGGGCGCGAAGCCGCCCAGCGCGTCGATCAGCCGGTCCAGCGCGTCGGGCGCCGCCGCCGCGGCGGCCGCGGCCTTCGAGCCGGCCTTCGCCGCGCCGCGCCCGCGCCGGGCGTACGTCGCCGCGCGCCGCTCGAGCGCGAGCGTGTCGGCCGCCAGCGGCGCGA
>CBHYLO010000133.1:0-9194 GCA_966128675.1 uncultured bacterium
GCGAAGCGCCCGCCGTCGAGCGGCACGAGCGGCCGCAGGTCGGGCGGGATGACCGGGATGACGTCCAGGATCATCCACTCCGGGCGGTTGCGGATCTCCCCGCCCTGCCCCGAGTTCCGGAACGCGTCGACGATCTTGAGGCGCTTGAGCTGCTGCTTCTTGCGGTGCTGGCTGTTCTCCGTCACCACGGCCGCGCGCAGCTCGTCGGCGAGCTTGTCGACGTCCAGGCGCTTGAGGAGCTCGCGCACCGCGGGCGCGCCGATGTCGGCGAGGAAGGCGCTGTCGCCCTCCTCGCGCGACTTCTGGCGCAGCGCGAGGTACTCGTCCTCGTCCAGCAGCTGGTTGACCCGGACGTCCTGGTTGCCCGGGTCGACGACGACGTAGTTGCTGTAGTAGATGACCTTCTCGAGATCACGGAGCGTGAGGTCGAGGAGGTTGCCCATGGGGCTGGGCAGGGTCTTGAAGAACCAGATGTGCGCGACCGGCACGGCCAGCTCGATGTGGCCCATGCGCTCGCGCCGGACCTTCGAGAGCGTGACCTCCACGCCGCAGCGGTCGCAGATGACCCCGCGGTAGCGGATGCGCTTGTACTTGCCGCAGTGGCACTCCCAGTCCTTCACCGGACCGAAGATGCGCTCGCAGAACAGGCCGTCCTTCTCCGGCTTGAACGACCGGTAGTTGATCGTCTCCGGCTTGAGGACCTCGCCCCACGACCACCAGGTGCGCAGGCCGGCCATCTCCAGCCGCTCGCGCTCCTTGGGGTCCTTGGGGCCGCGGATCTCCTCCGGGGAGGCGATGCGGACCGAGATGTAGTCGAACGCCGAGGCGCGCGTCTCGCGCGTCGAGCGGAAATCGATCATGGATTACTCCTCGTCGTTGCGAAGGTCGGCGCCCAGCCGGTCGGCCAGCAGGTCGGCACGCAGCCCCGGAAGGCCGCCATCCACCGCCGTCGCGGGTCCGGCATGCCCGGAGCCCGGATCCGGCAGGATCCCGCTGATCGCCGCGTTGGGGTCGCCCAGCCCACCGAACCCGTGGTCGTGGGTCGAGCCGAGCGTGACCTTGATGCCCAGCGCCTGCAGCTCCTTCACGAGCACGTTGAACGACTCCGGGATGCCCGGCTCCGGCAGGTTCTGGCCCTTCACGATCGCCTCGTAGACGCGGCTGCGGCCGTTCACGTCGTCCGACTTGACCGTCAGGATCTCCTGCAGGACGTGCGCGGCGCCGTAGGCCTCCAGCGCCCACACCTCCATCTCTCCGAAACGCTGGCCGCCGAACTGCGCCTTGCCGGCGAGCGGCTGCTGCGTCACGAGCGAGTACGGCCCGATGGACCGCGCGTGGATCTTGTCGTCGACCAGGTGGCTGAGCTTGAGCATGTAGATCTCGCCCACCGTCACCGGGTTGGCGAACGGCTCGCCCGAGCGCCCGTCGCGCACGCGGATCTTGCCCGAGGTCGTGATGCCCGCGAGGCGCGCCAGCTCCGCCGCCGCGGCATCGAGGTCGCCCTCGCCCTTCTTCCCGCCCACCAGCGCGCCGAGCGCCGGCAGCTCCTGGCGCACGAGGTGGTCGGCCGCCGGGCGCGCCTTCAGCGCCTCCAGCTCCGTCACGACCGACTCGCGGTCGGCGACGTGCTGCGACGCCTCGCCCTTGTGCACGGCGATCTGGTGATCGAGCTCGGTCAGCTCGCGCTGCACGAGCTCCTTCGCGGCCGCGACGAGGAAGTCGCGCACCTTGGCGTGCAGCGCGCGCGTCCCCTCCGACAGCTTCTTGCCAGCCAGGTCGGCGAACGACGCGTCGGCCAGCAGGAACACCTTGTCGCGCTCCTCGAGCGACGGCTTCAGGTCGGACACGAGCTGCGCGACCTCCGCCTGCCCGACCTCGGGGGCCGGGTGCGTGAGGTTGAGCGTCTTCGAGACCGTCGTGAGGCCGGCGAACTTCAGCAGCAGGCCGATCTCGCGCTCGTTGGCGCCCTGGAAGACCGGCGTCTTGGCGTAGAAGCCGAGGATGCGCGCGGCCCACCCGAGGTGCGTCTCGAGGATCTGCCCGACGTTCATGCGCGACGGCACGCCCAGCGGGTTGAGCACGATGTCGACCGGACGGCCGTCGGGGAGGAACGGCATGTCCTCCTCGGGCACGATGCGGGCGACGATACCCTTGTTGCCGTGGCGGCCGGCCATCTTGTCGCCGACCGAGATCTTGCGCTTCTCGGCCAGGTAGACCTTCACCAGCTGGATGACGCCCGGGGGCAGCTCGTCCGGCTGGAGGATGCGGTCGATGCGCTCCTCGGCCCGCTCCTCGAGGCGCGCCTTCTCCTCGTTGGCGGCCTCGATGATCGCGCGCACGCGGTCGTTGGCGGCCTTGCTCTCGACGCGGAACGTCTTGAGGTCGAGCGTCGCGAACTTGACGCCCCGCAGCACGTCGCGCGTGAGCGCGGTGCCGGCGGCGATCGCCTCCTCCACGGTGCCGGCCTTCAGCGCCAGCGCCACGACCTCGCCCTCGAGCGCGTCGCGCAGCTCCTCGTCGCGCACGTCGTTGACGCGGATCTTCTCCTCGCCCTCGAGCCGGCGCACCTCGCCGATGCGCTCGCCGCGGTCCTTCTCGACGACCTGGTCCTCGATGCGCGAGAAGATCTTCACGTCGATGACCACGCCCTCCATCCCCGGCGGGACCTTGAGCGAGCTGTCCTTCACGTCCTTCGCCTTCTCACCGAAGATCGCGGTGAGGAGCTTCTCCTCGGGGGAGAGCTCCGTCTCGCCCTTCGGCGTGATCTTGCCGACCAGGATGTCGCCCGGCTTGACGTGCGCGCCGATGCGCACGATGCCGCGCTCGTCGAGGTCCACGAGCGCGTCCTCGGACACGTTCGGGATCTCGCGCGTGATCTCCTCCTGGCCGCGCTTGGTGTCGCGCACGTGGAGCTCGAGCTCCTGGATGTGGATCGACGAGTAGACGTCGTCCTTCACCAGGCGCTCGCTGAGGACGATGGCGTCCTCGAAGTTGTGCCCGTACCAGGTCATGAACGCCACGGTGACGTTGGAGCCCAGGGCGAGCTGCCCCATCTCCGTCGCCGCGCCGTCGGCGAGCACGTCGCCCTGCTTGACGCGCTGCCCGAGGCGGACCAGCGGGCGCTGGTTGATCGCCGTGTCCTGGTTGGTGCGCCAGTACTTCTTCACGCGGTAGCGATCGAGCTGCGTGAGGCGCTGCAGCGGACGGTTCGTCGCGCGGCGGTCCTCCGTGCCCAGGCGCTCGGCCGGGCCGGCGTCGACGATGATCTCGTCGGCCGTCACGTGCGTCACGACGCCCGCGCGCTTGGCGATGATGACCGCGCCCGAGTCGCGCGCCACGACGCTCTCCAGCCCCGTGCCGACGAGCGGCGTGCGGGGGTTGAGGAGCGGCACGGCCTGACGCTGCATGTTCGAGCCCATGAGGGCGCGGTTGGCGTCGTCGTGCTCGAGGAACGGGATGAGCGCCGCGGCGATGGAGACCATCTGCTCCGGCGCCACGTCCATGTAGTCGATGCGGTCCGTCGGCACGAGCGGCACGTCGCCGCCGTCACGGCAGAGCACCAGCTCCTCCATGAACGTGCCGTCCGGGTTCAGCTTCGCGTTCGCCTGCGCGATGATCGCGCCCTCCTCGCGGTTGGCGTCGAGCCACGCGAGGTCGCCCGTCACCCGGCCGCCCTTCACGACGAAGTACGGCGTCTCGATGAAGCCGAGATCGTTCACGCGCGCGTAGCAGGCGAGCGACGTGATGAGGCCGATGTTCGGGCCTTCCGGCGTCTCGATGGGGCACATGCGCGCGTACTGCGAGTAGTGCACGTCGCGCACCTCGAAGCCGGCGCGCTCGCGCGTCAGACCGCCCGGCCCGAGCGCCGAGAGGCGACGCTTGTGCGTCAGCTCGGCGAGGGGGTTGGTCTGATCCATGAACTGCGAGAGCTGCGAGCTGCCGAAGAACGCCTGGATGACGGCGCTCACGGTGCGCGCGTTCACCAGGTCGTCGAGCGAGATCTTCTCCGGGTCGGTGTTGATCGACATGCGCTCCTTCACCAGGCGCGCCATGCGGGACAGACCGACGGAGAACTGGTTCGCGATCAGCTCACCGACCGAGCGGATGCGGCGGTTGCCGAGATGGTCGATGTCGTCCGTGTGCCCACGGCCCTCGTGCAGCTCGACGAGGTAGCGCACGATGGCCACGAAGTCCTCCTTCGTGAGCACCGTGGTGCCGGCGGGCGTGTTGAGGCTGAGGCGCTGGTTGATCTTGTAGCGCCCCACGCGGCCCAGGTCGTAGCGCTTCGGGCTGAAGAACAGGCGCTCGAGCGCCTGCTTCGCCGTCTCCTTGTTCGGGGCGTCGCCCGGACGGAGGAGCGCGTAGATCTGCTTGAGGGCCTCGTCCTCGTGCTTCGTCGGGTCCTTGGCGAGCGTGTTCTTGATCAGCAGCGACTCGGCGCGGCCGCTGGCGACGAACACCTGCACCTTGTTCGTCTCCGCCTTGCGGATCTTCTTGATCAGCGCATCGGTCAGGAGCTGGCCCGCCTCGGCGATCACCTCGCCGTCCTCGGACACGACGTCGTGCGAGAGCGCGCGGCGCTCGGGGCGCTCGCCGCGCTCGATCGCATCGAGCTCGTCGCGGAGGTCGATCGTGGTGTAGCTGGCGAAGACCTTGACGCTCTCGACGCCCTGGCGGCGGAGGCGGTTGTACACCTCCTCCGTGAGCTCGTCGCCCTCCTTGACCAGGAGCTCGCTCTCGCGGCGCTCCTGCTCCGCGCGGGCCTTCTTCGTCTTGGCCTTGGGCGCGTCGGGATCCGTGGCCTCGCCGGCGAGCGTGATGTCCTGCGCGATGACGGCGCCGAGGACCTCGCGCTGGTCGGAGCGCGTCTCGCGCGCCTTGGTGAGGTCGAGGTCACGCTCCGCGAAGAAGAGCCGCAGGATGTCGCGGTTCTCCCCGTAGCCGAAGGCGCGCAGGAGCGCCGTGGCCGGGAACTTCTTCTTCTTGTCGATGTGGACGTAGATCACGTCGTGGATGTCCACGGTGAACTCGACCCACGACCCGCGGAACGGGATGATGCGCGCGGAGATCAGGCGCTGCCCGTTGGGGTGCGTCGACTCCTCGAAGACCACGCCGGGGGAGCGGTGCAGCTGCGAGACGATGACGCGCTCGGCGCCGTTGATCACGAACGTCCCCAGGTTCGTGATGAGCGGCAGCTCGCCGAGATAGACCTCCTTCTCGATGATGTTGCGCGGCCGCTTCTCGCCGTTGATCTCCTCGAAGATGACCAGCTGCAGGGTCGCCTTGAGGGGAGCCGAGAAGGTCATGTCGCGCTCGATGCACTCCTCGACGGAGTACTTCGGCTCACCGAGCGAGTAGCGGACGAACTCCAGCGAGAAGTTCTCGTGGACGTCCGTGATGGGGAACAGGTCCTTGAACACGCGCTCGAGGCCGACGTCCTCGCGCTCGTGCGCGGCGGCGTCGGTCTGGAGCAGCGCTTCGAACGCGCGCGTCTGGATGTCGAGCAGATGGGGCATGCCCATGCCTGCGTCGAGCTTCCCGAACGAGATTTCCTTTATCGTCTCAGCCATGACTCACCCGCAGAGGGGGATCACCCGCGAACAGGCGAAAACAGCCCCGCCCCCGGCTCCCGCGCAAAAATGCAGCGGGGCGGGGCGGAGCGATGGAGCTGCTCAGTTGTTGTGTAGACGTACTGTACTCACAGGCGCGCCGAGGTGGAAGTGAGGGCCGCGGCGAAGGCGGTGGCCGGACGCATCCGGCCCCCGCCCCGCCCGGACCTTACTTCACCTCGACCGCGGCGCCCTCGGCCTCGAGCTTGGTCTTGATCGTGTTCGCCTCGTCCTTCGAGACGCCCGACTTGACCGCGCTCGGCGCGCCGTCCACCAGGTCCTTCGCCTCCTTGAGGCCGAGACCGGTGATCTCGCGCACGACCTTGATGACCTGGATCTTCTTCGCGCCCGCTTCCTTCAGCATGACGTCGAACTCGGTCTTCTCCTCGGCCGCAGCGGCCGGAGCCGCGGCGCCGCCGGCCGGCGCGCCACCGCCCACCGGGGCGGCCGCGATCGTGACGTTGAACTTGGTCTTGAACGCCTCGATCAGCTCAGCCAGCTCGAAGACGGTCTTGTTGCCGATCGCGTCGAGGATCTCGTCGTTGCTCATAGCCATGGTACCGTGATTCTCCGTAGGAAACCCAGGCGGCTGGACCGCTGGGGCAGGTTGAACAGGCTAACCGCCTGGGGTTACTGGGCGCCTTCCTTCTGGACCCGCAGGGCCTCGAGCGCGCCGACCATCATCGTGAGCATGCCGTTCATGACGCCGGCGAACTGCGCGAGCGGGGCCATCAGGCCCGCCCCGAGCTCGGCGAGCATCTGCTCGCGCGACGGCATGTTGGCCAGCGCCTTGACCTGCGCCGCGTCGATCTGGCGACCGTCGAACATCCCGCCCTTGATGGCGGGCTTCTGGTCGTTCGCCTTCGCGAAGTCGGACAGGACCTTGGCGCCCGCGAGGGCGTCGTGAGCGACCACGATCCCGGTCGGCCCCTTGAGGCGATCGGCGACCAGGCCGCTCTCGTTCACCGCGCGGAGGGCGAGCGTGTTCTTGATGACCACGTACTCCACGCCCGCACGACGGAGCTGGCGGCGCAGCTCGGTCATCCGCTTCACGTTGAGACCCGTGAAGTCGGTGTAGTAGAGCGCCTGCGCGCCCTTGATCTTGTCGGTCAGCTCGGTGACGAGCTGCTCCTTCTCGGTACGCTTCATCTCGGCGACCCCTTACCGGTAGGGCGTGGTGTCGACGGTGACCCCGGGCCCCATGGAGCACGAGATCGCGACGTTCCGCACGTACACGCCCTTCGAGGCCGACGGCTTCGAGCGGACGATCTGATCCATCAGCGCCGCGAAGTTCGACTCCAGCGCGTCGGCGGCGAACGAGACCTTGCCGATCGGGGCGTGCACGTTGCCGCCCTTGTCGACGCGGAACTCGATCTTGCCGGCCTTGACCTCGCGGACCGCGCGACCGACGTCGAACGTCACCGTGCCGGCCTTCGGGTTCGGCATCAGGCCGCGGGGGCCGAGCACGCGCCCGAGCTGACCGACCTGCCCCATGAGGTCCGGGGTGGCGATCATCACGTCGAAGTCGAGGAAGCCGTCCTTGATGCGCTGGACGTACTCGACGCCGACGAAGTCCGCCCCGGCCTGCTCGGCCTCGGCGACCTTGGGGCCCTGGGCGATCACGAGCACGCGCACGCTCTTGCCCGTGCCGGCCGGCAGCACCACGGTGCCGCGGACGACCTGGTCGGCGTGACGCGGGTCGACGCCGAGGCGAACCGCCACCTCGACCGTCTCGTCGAACTTGGCGAACGCGGCGCCCTTGACCGCCTCGATCGCCTGACGCGCCGGCTGGGCGCTCGTCTGGTCGAGCTTCTGCGCGGCCGCGCGATACTTCTTCCCGTGCGTGCGCATCAGTCGCTCACCGTCACGCCCATCGAACGAGCGGCGCCGGCCACCATGGCCATCGCGCTCTCGATGCTGTCGCAGTTGAGGTCGGGCATCTTGACCTCCGCGATCTTCCGAACCTGCGCCTTCGTCACCGACCCGACCTTGGTCTTGTTCGGCGTCCCCGACCCGCTGGCCAGCCCGAGCTCCTTCTTGATGAGCTCAGCCGTCGGCGGCGTCTTGAGGATGAAGGTGAAGGACTTGTCCGCGTAGATCGTGACTTCGACCGGAAGGATCGTGTCCTGGCCCTGCGTCCTGGCGTTGAACTCCTTGACGAAGGCCATGATGTTGATCCCCTGGGGGCCGAGCGCCGTACCGACCGGCGGGGCAGGCGTCGCCTTCCCGGCCGGGATCTGGAGCTTGACGAACCCGGTTACCTTTTTGGCCATGCACTCTCCTGTCGTGGTGGGGGAACCGTCGCGCCCCCGTCACTCCCGCTGATTGTTTCGCGTCGCAGCGGTCGGCGACGATATCGGGCGATCCTCAGCGGATCGCCGCGGACTGCGGACTTCGGGCCGTGCGGTGAATCCGCGACCCGCTGTCCGCCGACTTTTTCAGTAGCCCTTGAGCTGCAGGTAGTCGAGCTCCACCGAGGTCGGCCGGCCGAAGAGCGACACGCTCACGCGCACCTTGCCCTTGTCGGCGATGACCTCCTCCACCGTGCCGTTGAAGTCGGTGAAGGGCCCCTCGGTGATCTGGACCGCCTGGCCGACGAGGAACGGGATCTCCTCCTTCGGCGCCTGCTCCGCCTCTTCCGCGACGCCGAGGAGGCGGTTGACCTCGTCGGGACGCAGCGGCATCGGGAAGCGCTCGTGCCCGACGAACTTGATCACGCCCTGGATGCCGTTGATGACGTGGATGGTGTCCTGGTTCATCACCATCTCCACCAGCACGTATCCGGGATAGATCTTCCGCTCGACGGCGACCTTCTTCCCGTTCTTCAGCTCGACCACTTCCTGCGTCGGGACGAGCGCCTGACGGATGGCCCGCTCCTCGGGGGCCTTGCCGTCGGCGTCGATCTTCCGCTGGATGAGATTGCGGACCTTGTTCTCGTGCCCGGACGTCGTCTGGATGGCGTACCAGCGGTGCTCCACGGTATTGCGCTCTCCGATGGTTCGGTCAGCGCCCGAGCAGCAGCGCGGGGAGCTGCACCAGGACGAACTGCAGGGCGAGGTCGAGCAGCGCGATCACCGCGCCGAGCGCCAGGACGAAGACGATGATCTTGATCGTCGCGTCCTGGAGCTGCGCACGGTCGGGCCACGTGACCCGCTTCATCTCCGCCGTCACGTCGTGGTAGAACCGCGTGACCTTGGTCGGAAACGAGGGCTGGGGGGCGACGGGAGTCGCCATGGTCACTTCGTTTCCTTGTGGAGCTGATGCTTGTTGCAGCGCGGGCAGTACTTCTTCCACTCGACGCGCTCCGGGTGGAGGCGCTTGTTCTTCGTGGTGAAGTAGTTCCGGCTCTTACACTCGGTGCAGCCGAGGATGATCTTGTCGCGCGGCATGGTGCTCTACGGGAAAGCGTGAAGCGAGGAGCGCGGAGTCGCGCCTGCGAGTCGTAGCGGCGCGGAGCTCCGATGTGATGCGCGGAGCGTCGGCGGCCGACCTGCAGCCCGACGCTCCGCGCTCATCGCTGCGCGCTGTAGTTACTGGATGATCTTGGCGACGACGCCGGCGCCGACCGTGCGGCCGCCCTCGCGG
>CBHYLO010000134.1:0-9171 GCA_966128675.1 uncultured bacterium
GGATCTGAACGGCGAGGCTTCGGATCGCTCCTCGCGGCAGCGACATCGCGTGCGCCAAGGCGGAGCGATCCGAATGATCCGTTTCCATCCGGAGCGTCCGCACTGCTCGTTCGCCGACCCCGGTCCGCTCCTGCAGTTCGAGTCCGGTGCGTCGATGCAGGCCGCGCGGCACTGGAGGCGGATCCCTCGCTGCGCTCGGGATGACGCCACAGCGCCGACGAGCCCCGGGTTCGAGATCCGCAGCCCGCGGCCCGCGGCCCTCTCAGTACGTCGTGGTCCCCGGATGGAACGTCCGCCAGCTGTGCCAGAACTCCTGGTACGCCGTCACGGGCGTCAGCGCGTCCGTCGCGCCGCGGCCGCTCAGGGCGTAGCTGCGGCCGCCGCCCACCAGCGAGTCGCCGCGCAGCGCGAAGCGCGTCTCGGGATCGGGGCGCGCGAACGCGACGAAGCTCGCGCGGTCGTCGGCCATCGCCACTACCACCGGCGTGCCGCCCACGACGTCGTTCACCACGCGCTCGCGGCGCAGGCGGTTCCAGTCGTACGCGCGGTGCTCGCCGCCGAGCGACAGGCCCACCACCCACGCCTTCTCGCGCCACGACACCGTGTCCGTGCCGGTGAGCGTGCTGCGGCTCGCGCCGCTCTCGTAGTCGAAGTTCTTCGCGTAGCGCTTGAGCGACGCGCTGTCGGCCTGCATCACGAGGCTGTGCGGATGCAGCGCGAGCCACAGCTTCAGCGTCGTCTGGCGGCTGGGCAGCTCGCGCAGCGCCGCGCCAGTGCGCGCGCCGACGATCGCCGCGCCGCTCGCCTGCCGCCACCAGCTGCGCGTGGTGTGGTCCTCGAACATCGCGTTCCAGTGGTCCATCCCCACCAGCCGGAACGTCTCCGCGCGCCCGTCGACGATCGGGTCGAACACGCGGCCCGAGCGGCACACCGTGCAGTAGCTCACCAGCACCGGCCGGCCGCCGACGCTGTCGCGCACCTGGTGGTGGTAGCCGAGGTACTGCAGCGGGTAGGCGCGCGCGTCGCCGTCGATCTCGATGCCGACCACGAGGCGGTTCGGGTCGACCCGGCTCTGCGCGGCGGGCGCCATCACGAGGCGCGACGGCTGCCGGAACATGTGGTCGGCGGCCATGCGCACGTTGGCGCCCCAGGCCACCACGGCCGCCAGCGCGAGCGCGGCGGGCACCAGCAGGCGGCGCCGGCCCGGCGCGCGCCACGCGGCCCGCACGCCCGCGAGGATCAGCGCGGCGCACGCCGCGCGCACCGCCCAGCGCGCGCCGTACAGCGCGTAGGCGACGTCGATGCTGCGCAGGCGCTGGCTGCCGGGCAGCGGCATGACGAGCCACACGTTGGCGATCTCGAAGAGCACCAGGCACGCGATGCCCGCGAAGAAGAGGCGCTTCATCGGCGGTCAGTACCAGTTGAGGCTCAGCCCCGCCTGCACCGCGGCCGGGTTGCGCGGCCCGCGGTAGGTGCTGCCGTCGACCCGCCGCACGTCGCCCGACGCGAGCGCCTGCATGACGTCCAGGTACGGCGCGAGCGCGAAGCGGCCGCCGAGGCGCACGTCGTAACCGACGCCCGCGCGGAACGCGAGGCCGCTGCTCTGGAGCTCCTCGTCCGCGGGGAAGCCGCGCGCGGGATCGGTCAGCAGCGCCACGCCGACGCCGACGCCCGCGCGCACGAAGAGCCGGCGCCCGCGCGTGGGATACAGCTGTCCCACGACGCCGACGTGCCCCACCGACGCGCTCGGCTCCTCGACGGCGTTGAGGTTGACCACGATCTCGCCGCCGAGCAGCAGGTTGGGGCGCAGCGTGCCGCCCATCGCGAGGTAGCCGCCGCCGCTGCGACCGCTGCGCCACTTCGCCGGCACCGGCGGCGGCCCGCAGGCCTCGCACTCGAACCCCTGCCAGCCGGTGCCCGCGCCGACGCCGATCCAGAAGCCCTGGTGCACGCTGTCCGCCGGCGGCGCGGACTGCGCGCCGGCCGTCGCGGTCGCGACGAGGAGGGCGACGACGGGAAGGAGGCGGGGCACGGGGCCCACGATACCGCCGCCGGCCCCGGCGGGCACGCCTTGACTATCTAGGGATCGGACCACACCGTAGGCCCAGACCATCGAGGGGTGCGCCCCGGGGGACCCATGGCCGATCCGACCGAGCTGCTCCATGGCACGCTCGACACGCTGGTCCTGAAGACGCTCGCCTGGGGGCCGCGGCACGGCTACGCCATCGCCCGCTGGCTGGAGGCGATGGGCGCCGACGCGCTGCGCATCGAGGAGGGCTCGCTCTACCCCGCCCTCTACCGCCTGGAGCGCCGCGGCTGGATCGCGGCCGAGTGGGGGCTCTCGGAGACGCGCCGCCGTGTGAAGCTCTACCAGCTCACCGACGCGGGGCGCGCGCGCCTCGCCGTCGAGACGGCGCAGTGGAGCCGCGTCGCCGACGCCGTCGGCCCCATCCTGCCCGCCCCGATCGACGCGACCTGACGATCCCTGACCGCCACCTGACCGCGAGGTGCCGATGCCCGAGCTGGGACGCTTCGCCCGCGAGCTGCGCGCGCTGCTCTGGAAGCCGACCGTCGAGCGCGAGGTCGACGACGAGCTCGCGCATCACCTGGAGCGGCTGGAGGCCGAGCTGCGCGCGCGCGGCGTCGCGCCCGCCGAGGCCCGCGCGCAGGCGCGCGCCCGCTTCGGCGACCCGGCGCGCATCGGCGCAGAGTGCCGCGAGATCGGCCGCGCGCGCGACCGCGCCCATCGCCGCACGCGCTGGCTGGAGGAGATGGCGCAGGACGCGCGCTACGCGCTGCGGCAGCTGCGCGCGAGCCCGCGCTTCACGCTGGTGGCGGTGCTGACGCTCGCCATCGGGCTCGGCGCCTCGACGACGATCTTCGGCATCGCGGACGCGGTGCTGCTGCGCCCCCTGCCGCTCCTCGCGCCCGACCGCCTCGCGATCGTGTGGGAGGAGACGCCGAGCGGGCAGGCGTTCTCGGTGTCGGAGCCGAACTACCTGGACTGGGCGGCGCGCACGCGGCGCTTCGCGCGCGTCGCCGCGTTCGCCGGCCGCACGACGAACCTGATGAGCGACGCCGGTCCGGAGCAGCTCGTGGGCGCCGCGGCCACGCACGGCTTCTTCCCCGTGCTCGGCGTCGCGCCGCTCCTCGGGCGCACCTTCACGCCCGAAGAGACGTCGCCCGGCGGCGACGCGCGCGTCGCGGTGCTGAGCCACGCGCTCTGGCAGCAGCGCTTCGCGGGCGATCCGCGGGTGCTCGAGCGCACCGTGCAGCTCGACGGCGCACGCTATCGCGTCATCGGCGTGATGCCGCGCGGCTTCGACTTCCCGGGCCAGGTGCAGGTGTGGACGCCGCTCGCGCCGTCCATGAGCTGGCCGCGCGCGGACCGCCGCATGGACGCGATGATCGGACGGCTGGCGCCCGGCACGACGGAGGACCAGGCGCGGCGCGAGCTGTCGGCGATCGCGGCGCAGCTCGCGCGCGACCATCCCACGTCCAACACGGACTGGGGCGCGCGCGTGCGGCCGCTCACCGAGTGGTACGTGAGCCCGGAGATGCGCGCCCGCGTCGTCACGCTGCTGGTGGCCGTGGGGCTGCTGCTGGCGATGGCGTGCGCGAACGTCGCGAGCCTGCTGCTGGCGCGCGCGACCGCGCGCGAGCGGCAGATGGCGGTCCGCGCGGCGCTGGGCGCGGGGCGCGGGCGCATCGTGCGGCAGCTGCTGACCGAGAGCGTGCTGCTGTCGCTGCTCGGCGGCGCGGTGGGCGTGGCGCTGGCCGCGGCCGCGGTGCCGCTGGTGCGCCGCACGGGGAGCGCCGCCGTCCCGCTGCTGGCGACGATGCGGCTCGACTGGCGCGTGCTCGGCTTCGCGCTCGCGGCGTGCGTCGTCACGGGGCTCGTGTTCGGGCTCGCGCCGGCGGCGCGGCTGGCGCGCGCGGCGTCGCCGGCGCGTCGCGCGCGCGGCGGGACGGGTCCCGCGCTGCACGCGCTGCTGCGCAGCGGCACGCGCCTCGCCGACGCCGGCGCGATGCGCAACGTGCTGATCGTCGGCTCGGTCGCGCTGGCGACGCTGATGCTGGTGAGCGCGGGGCTCGTGGGCGGGAGCTTCCTGCGGCTGATGCGCGTGGACCTCGGCTTCTCCAGCGAGCAGGTGCTCACCGGCTCGATCGTGCTGCCCGAGGACCGCTACCAGCCGGCGCAGGTGGTCGCCTTCTTCGACCGGCTGACGGAGCGCCTGCGCGGGCTGCCGGGCGTGCGCGCGGTGGGCGCGACCAACATCGCCCCCTACGGTGGCGGCAACACGGCGATGGGCTGGGCCGCGGTCGGGCGCGAGCCGGCGAACACGTCGGAGTACCCGATCGCGTCGTGGCGCGCAGTGACGGCGGGCTACTTCCCCGCGCTCGGCATCACGCTGCGGCAGGGCCGGCTGTACGACGCGAGCGACGCGTCGGCGCCGCGCGGCTCCGAGCGCACGCTGGTGATCAGCGAGACGCTGGCGCGGCGCGCGTGGCCCGGCGAGTCCGCGGTCGGCCAGCGGCTGCGCCTCGGCAACGGGCAGACGGCGCGCGTCATCGGCGTCGTGAGCGACGCGCGGCTGCTGGCGGTCGACTCCGCGCCCGCGCCGACGATCTACTTCTCGCAGTCGCGCTTCGCCTTCACGTCGATGTGGCTCACCATCCGCGCGGCCGGGGACCCGACCGCGCTGACGGCCGCCGTGCGGCGCGAGGTCGCGGCGCTCGACCCGACGCTGCCGGTGGCGCGCGTGCAGCCGCTGGCGCAGCTCGTGTCCGA
This sequence comes from uncultured bacterium, assembly GCA_966128675.1. Classification (GTDB taxonomy): domain Bacteria; phylum Gemmatimonadota; class Gemmatimonadetes; order Gemmatimonadales; family Gemmatimonadaceae; genus Roseisolibacter. The sequence continues at coordinate 4,793 of CBHYLO010000134.1, forward strand.
CGCGACGGCGCAGCCGCGGCTGACCGTGCTGGTGTTCGGGCTGTTCGCGACGGCCGCGCTCGCGCTCGCGGCGGTGGGGCTGTACGGGCTGATCGCGTTCGGCGTCGCGCAGCGCACGCGTGAGATCGGCGTGCAGCTCGCGCTCGGCGCGCAGCCGCGGCGCGTGGTGCGCGGCGTGCTCGCGCGCGGCGTGCGGCTGGCGGTGCTCGGCGTGGCGATCGGCGGCGCGGGCGCGTACGTCGCCGCGGGCGCGCTGCGCGCGATCCTGTTCGAGACCGAGCCGCCCGATCCGCTGACGTTCGCGGCGGTGGGCGCGGTGCTGCTGCTCGTGGCCGCCGCGGCGAGCGTGGGCCCGGCGCGGCGCGCCGCGCGGCTGGACCCGGTGCTGGGGCGGCGCAGCGAGTAGACGGCGCGCGGGCGGCCCGGCGCGCGGACTGCGCGCGTTTCGAGGACACACCGCGCGCGCCGTGCGCGGCGCGGCGCGCGCGGGTGCGGCCGCGCCCCACCGCGCCTTTGACTTCGCGACCGGTGGCACGCAGCGTGGACGCGGCAGCGCCGCGCCGAATGGCCTGCCCCCGGGCGCCGACCGCTCCGTGCCCATCCCCCGATTCGGCACAGGAGGCCCCATGCGCGCCCGCCACCTGATCCTCGCCGCCGCCGCGCTGCTCGCCGGCGCCTGCGCCGCCGACCCGACCGCCAGCACCGGGCTCGCGCCCTCCCCGCAGCCGTCCCGCATCGTGTCCGGCGTCCCGGACGCGGGCGCGCACCCGTACGTCGGCGTGCTGCTGCTCCAGGGCGCGCCGGGCGCGGGCACGTGGCTGTGCTCGGGCGCCCTCCTCTCGCCGACCGTCGTGCTCACGGCGGGGCACTGCACCGACGGCGCGGTCGCCGCGTTCGCCATCTTCGCCGAGACGCTGCAGCCCGGCGTGACGGTGTATCCGGGCACCGCCCACACGTACGCGGACTTCTGCACCGGCTGCGGGAACGGCCTGCCCGGCTTCGCGCGGGGCGACGTGGGCGTCGTGACGCTCGCGCAGCCGGTGCCGACGCGCGTCGTCGGCACGTACGCGCAGCTGCCGACGGCCGGCCTCGTCGACGCGCTCGGCCGGGGCGCGGCCGTCGATCTCGTCGGCTACGGCGTGCAGCACCAGCTCGTCGGCGGCGGGCCGCCGCAGTGGGACTGGATCGACGGCCGCATCACGCGGCGGCGCGCGCCCGCCGAGCTGGTGTCCGACCAGTTCGTGCACAGCGCCACGTTCCTGCGGGCGAGCGCCAACGCCGCCCAGGGGAAGGGCGGCACCTGCTTCGGCGACTCGGGCGGCCCCGACCTGGTGGGCGGCACGAACGTGGTGCTCGCCGTCAACTCCTACGTGACCAACACCAACTGCACGGGCGTGACGTACTCCTACCGCGTCGACACGCCCGCCGTCCTCGCCTGGGTCGGGAGCTTCCTGTAGGTCAGCGCGCGGCCTGCGCCTGCAGCTGGCGCGACACGGCCTCCACGCGCTCCATCACGCGCAGCAGGTTGCCGCTCCAGATCTTCGCGATCTGCGCCTCGGTGTAGCCGCGGCGCACGAGCTCGCGCGTGACGTTCAGCGTCTCCTCCGCGCTGCGCCACCCCTCCACGCCGCCGCCGCCGTCGAAGTCGGAGCTGATCCCCACGTGGTCGATGCCGATCAGCTTCACCGCGTGGTCGATGTGGTCGCCGAAGTCGCGCACCGTCGCCACGGGCGCGGCCAGGCGCGCGTTGATCTCGCGCTCCTTCGCGGCGTACTCGCTGCGGCGCGGCTCGGGGAGCGAGTCGGCCTGCGCGCGCACGGCGCGCATCCCGCCCGGGCCGGCGTTCGCGGGCGGCGTGATGCCGTACGCCTTCCACAGCTCCGTCAGCGCCGCGGTGCGCTCGGCCGCCCGCGCGGCGTCCTTCGCGGGATCGCACTTCACGTAGCTGCTGAACGCCACCAGCTGCACCACGCCGCCCGCCTTCGCCAGCGCCTTCAGCTGGTCGTCGTCCAGGTTGCGGCTGTGGTTGCAGATCGCGCGCACGCCCGAGTGCGACGCGATGATCGGCGCCTTCGACAGCGCCAGCGTCTGCGCCATCGACTCCTTCGACGGGTGCGACACGTCGAGCATGATGCCCCACCGGTTCGCCTCCGCGACCACCTGCTTGCCGAGGGGGCTCAGGCCCTGGTGCAGCCAGACGTCGTCGCGCTCCCCGGTGTTGGAGTCGGAGAGCTGGCTGTGGCCGTTGTGGGCGAGCGAGAGATAGCGCGCGCCCTGCTCCGCGAACTGGCGCACGCGCGTCGCGTCCGTGCCGATCGGGTAGCCGTTCTCGACGCCGATGAGCACAACCTTGCGGCCGCTGGCGGCGATGCGGCGCACGTCGGCCGCGGTGCGCGCGAGCCCCACGCGCGTGGGCGCGAGCGTGTCGGCGAGGCGGTGGATGGCCGCGAACTTCTCCATGGCCTGCGCGTACGCGCCCGCGTAGCCGCTGTCGCTCAGCGCGCCCTGCCCCACGTAGACGACGAGGAACGCCGCGTCGAGGCCGCCCGCCTCCATCTTCGCGACGTCGACCTGCGTGCGCGGCAGCTTCCCGCCGTAGTTGGGCTGCCCCGCCTGGAAGTTGGCGGGGCTGATGTCGACGTGCGTGTCGAGCGTGAGGACGCGCTCGTGGATGGCGCGCGCGCGGGCCTCCTGCGCGGCGTCGGGGAGCGGCTGCGCGGCCAGGGGCGCGGCGGCGAGCGACAGCGCGGCGAGCGTGGGCTTCAGCATCGAGCGGGTCTCGGTGGGAGTGGTCAGCGCGGGAACGACACGAGGCTCTCGTGGCCCTCGCGATCCACGGCGGCGACGCCGAAGAAGTAGTCGTCGATGATCACGTTCTCGAGCGTGAACTCGGTCACGTTGCCGACGAAGCGCGAGCGCGTCCAGTTCACCTCGGACGGCTTGCGCCAGTAGACGCGGTAGCCCGCGAGGTCCGGCGCGCTCACCGCCTTCCAGCGCAGCGTCGTGGACGGCTGCACGGCGCCGCGGATCGTCACCGAGTCCGGCGACGGCGGCGCCCACGCCAGCGAGACGAGCGTCGCCGCGTCGAGCGCGGTCATCTTCGCGGCGTAGGCGAAGTCCACGCCCTCGATCACGTCGCCGTACCTGATGCCGTTCTCGGTGCGCAGGTTCTGGTGCTGGCGCGTGTAGTTCTCGTGCGCCTCCATCAGCCGCACCGCCGGGAAGCCCTGGTTGAAGAACGGCGTGTGGTGCCCGCCGCGCCCGTACCGGTCCAGGCGGTAGATGATCTCGACGTCGAGGCTCGGGAAGTACGTGTCGGCGATGCGGTCGATGTAGCGCGCCAGCTGCCGCGACGGCGTGTCGAGCTCCCCGCCGGTCGTCAGCACGCGGCGCAGCTCCGCGGCCGTCGTGGTGGGCGGCAGCCCGGGCGCGAACACGCGCGCCTTGGTGTTCTCGGTGACGCCGTTGATCCCCTGCGTGTTGCCGACCATGTCGTTGTTGATCACGGCCTCCAGGCGCCACCCCTCCTGCTTCGCGACCTTCGCCAGGATCTCGCCGCCCTGCAGCCCCTGCTCCTCGCTGGAGAGGTCCGCGTAGACGATGGACGCGTCGGGCTGGTGCTTCGTGAGCAGGCGCGCCGCCTCCAGCGTCGCGGCGATGCCGCTGGCGTTGTCGTTGGCGCCGGGCGACTCGCTCTTCGCGTCCAGCACGTCCGTCACGCGCGAGTCGATGTCGCCGCTCAGCAGCACGTAGCGGTTCGGATCGGTCTTCCCGCGCTGGATGGCGACGACGTTGACGACGTTGACGTCCTGCTTGATGCGGCCGTTCGGGTCCCCCTTCACGACGTCCGAGACGTAGCGCACCTCCAGGCAGCCGCCGCACGCCTGCGAGATCTTCGTGAACTCGGCGTGGATCCACCGCCGCGCCGCGCCGATGCCGCGCGTGGCCGACACGGTGTCGGAGAGCGTGTGCCGCGTCCCGAACGCGACGAGCTTGCGGATGTCGGCCTCGATGCGCGCCGCCGACGCGCCGGTGGCGATCGCGTGGATGCGCGGATCCTCGGCGGCGGGGACGACGGCGGCCTGGGCGGCGACGGCGGCGGGCGCGAGGAGCAGCGCGCCGAGAGCGAAGCGGGTGCAGCGCACGGAGTCTGGAGCGGGGGGCGAGTGGCGGAGGGGCGGGCGGACCCGTGTAGTACGGCTGGGGGCGCGGGGGCGCTGGGATGCGGAGAGCGGAGGACGGAACGGCGGAGGACGATGCGGCGGACGACGATGACGCGTGGGACGAGAAGGCGGACCCTCTCGGCTCGAAGCGTCAGGCCAGAAGGGTCCGCTCCCTCGTCGCACGCCGTTCCGGACTCCGCTCCATAGTCCTCCGCC